>NZ_JBLKKY010000014.1:0-73727 GCF_059438195.1 Paraconexibacter sp. | reverse complement strand
CGCGGCCGGTCCGCGGCCCCATGCATGTCGTGAGGTAGCGTCGGGCGCGTCGTGGCCGACAGCACCTTCCTCTTCGCGGACATCGCGGGCTTCACCGCCCTCACCGAGGCGCACGGCGACGAGGACGCGGCGGACCTCGCGCTCGAGTTCTGCCGGCGGGTGCGCGAGCGCCTCGCCGACGAGGACGGCGAGGTCGTCAAGACGATCGGCGACGCGATCATGGTCCGCTGCGGCCCGGCGACGCTCGCGGTGCGACTCGGTCTGGAGATCGTCGACGAGATCATGTCCGACCACGGCATGCCGGTCGTGAGGGTCGGGATGCACGCCGGCCCGGCGGCCCGGCGCCACGGCGACTGGTACGGCACGACCGTCAACCTCGCGGCGCGCATCGCGGGCGAGGCGCGGGGCGGCGAGGTGCTCGTCTCCGACGCCGTCCGCGCCGCCGCGGAGGGGCGCGTCCCCGGGGTCGCGTTCGCTCCGCGCGGCGAGGTCCGGCTCCGCAACGTGACCGCGCCGGTCGTCCTGCACGCGGCGACGAGGGCGGGCGGCGAGGACGACGTCGTGCGCGTCATCGACCCGGTCTGCCGGATGGCGATCGTGCCGGGCCGCGAGGCCGCGCGCGTCACTCACGCCGGCCGGGAGCACCTCTTCTGCTCGGCCGAGTGCGCCGAGCGGTTCGTCGCCGCGCCCGACAGCTATCCCGTCGGCTGACGTCGGCGTCAGCGCAGGGCGGCGAGCGCCGCCTCGGCGACGACGTCGCCGGCCTGCTCCTGGACGAAGTGGCCGGCGTCGGGCAGGACGAGCGGCTCGGGGCAGCCGCGGATGGTCGCGCGGAGCCGCTCCATCGGCTCGGGCCCGAGCACGGGGTCCTGGGCGCCGACGGCCATGAACGTCGGGCCGTCCCACTCGCGGGACCAGAACTCGCGCGCCTCCAGGCCGACGTCGATGCCCTCCATGCCCGGGTCGGTCATGACGAGCTTCGGGAACGCGCGCACGCCCGCCTTGAACCGCTTGTCCGGGAAGGGGGCGTCGTAGGCGGCGGCGACGTGCTCGCTCACGCCCGCGGCGCGCTGGAGAAGGCCGCCGACGGGGAGGTCGTCGGTGCTGCCGGCGTAGGCGCGCCAGGCGTCGAAGCCCTCGCCGAGCGGCTCGCCGACCGCGATCGCGGTGTTCATGACGATGAGCCGCCGCAGCCGCCCGCGGAACGACGGCTCGACCGGGAGGGTCAGTCCGAGGAGCCCGCCCCAGTCCTGGACGACGAGCGTGATGCCGCGCAGATCGAGGCGCTCGACGAGCGCGAGGAGGACGTCGCGGTGGAACCCGAAGGTGTAGACGGCGTCGTCGACCGGCTTGTCCGAGCGCCCGAACCCGAAGAGGTCGGGCGCGACGACCCGGCCGCCCGCCGCGAGGAACGGCGGGATCATCGTGCGGTAGAGGAAGCTCCAGGTCGGCTGCCCGTGGAGGCAGAGGAACGTGTGCTCGGCGTCGCGCGGACCCTCGTCGATGACGGCGAGTCGCAGGCCGGGCGCAGGCGGGAGGTCCTCGACGTGCTCGGGCTGCCACGGGAAGTCCGGGAGGTCGGCGAAGCGGTCGTCGGGCGTGCGGAGGGCGTCCATGTCGCGACGCTATCGCAGGCGCCCGCGCGTTCTGGCGCGTCAGCGCTCTCCTCGTCCGGCGAGAACCCAAGCCGTGCTCCTATGGAGCCGCTTCTGAGTTCTCGCCGGCTGGGGGGCGGGCGGGGCTGGGGGAGGTGGAGCGGCTGGGGGGCGGCGCGGCGCGGCTGGGGCGGGCATCGGGTGCGCTGCGACTACCCTGCGCCGCATGCCCGTCCCCCCGCAGCACCGCGCCTTCGCCGAGACGGTCTCGGCGTCCCGTCTCGTCGACCCGATGCCGACGTTCGAGACGCTGTCCGAGGCGACGGGCGTGCCGGTCGACGACCTCGTCCACCATGCGCTCGTCCGGTGGGTGAGCGCGGGGTCCGAGGCGCTCATGGCGACCCCGCCGGTCGTCCTGCGCGACCTCGTCGACGCACGCGAGCGCGAGGACTGGACCGCCGTCGCCGGGCTCGTCGACTGGCTCGCCGCGGGACTCTGACGCCGCTCACCGAGACGGCGGCGGCGGCGCCGACCGCGCCGCGAGCTCCTCCGACGGGAACGGGCGGCCGACGTGGAAGCCCTGGGCGTAGTCGACGCCCCACTCGCGGAGCGCCCGCACCGTCTCCTCGTCGTCGACGTACTCGGCGACGGTCCGCTTCCCGAGCTCGGCGGCGAGCCGGACGATCGACTGGATGACGAGCTCGTCGACGCGGCTGCGCGGGCCTGCGATGAAGTCGCCGTCGATCTTGAGGATGTCCGCCGGCATGTGCTTCAGGTAGGAGAACGAGCCGAAGCCGGCGCCGAAGTCGTCGAGGGCGAAGCTGCAGCCGAGGGCGCGCAGCGCGTCCGCGAAGACACGCGCCTCGTCCATGTTGGCGATCGCGGCGGTCTCGGTGATCTCGAGGACGAGTCGGGCGGGGTCGACGTCCGTGGAGCGCAGCTCGCTCTCGATGAGCGCGAGGAGGGAGCGGTCCCCGAGGGAGCGTCCGGAGAGGTTCACCTCGAGCTCGAGCCCGGGGTGCTCGGCGAGGAGCGCGATCGAGCGCCGCAGGACCCAGCTGTCGAGGGCGTGGATGAGCCCGAGGCGCTCGGCGACGCCGACGAACGCCGCCGGAGGCACGAGCCCGTCGGGTGAGTGCATCCGGACGAGCGCCTCGTAGCGCGCGGTCTCCCCGGTGTCGAGCGTGACGATGGGCTGCAGGTGGAGGCAGAGCCCGTCGTGGGCGAGCGCCTCGCGGAGCCGGTGCCCGTGACCGTGCGTCCGCCGACCCGCGGCGGGGTCGTCGACGACGACCCGGTCGCGGCCCGTCGCCTTCGCGTCGGCGAGCGCCTGGCCGGCGGCGGCGAGCACGTCGTCGCCCGTCGCCGTGCCTCCGCCGAAGGCCGCGACGCCGACGCTCGCGGTCGTGCGGAGGATCTCGCCGTCGACGGCGACGGACTGGTGCCGCACGGCGTCGTGGAGGTCCGCCGCGATGTGTCGCGCTTCCTCGGGCCCCGTGTGCGCGAGGAGGATCGCGAACTCGTCCCCGTCGAGCCGGGCGACGACGTCCGTCGTGCGCAGCAGGTCGCGCAGGCAGTGCGCGACGCTGCGGATGAGCGCGTCGCCCGCCGGATGGCCGTGGCTGTCGTTGACCTCCTTGAGGTTGTCGAGGTCGATCGCGATGACCGCCCCGCCGATCCCGTGCCGGGCGGCGTCCGCGGTCCTCTCGGCGAGCCGCTCCTCGAACAGGCGCCGGTTCATCAGGCCGGTGAGCGCGTCGTAGTCGGCGAGATGACGGAGCTGGGCCTCGAGGCGCCGTCGCTCGCTGATGTCGCGCGCGATGACCGAGACGCCCGAGATCGTGGGACATCCGTCCCCGACGGCCTCGTGCTCGCCGCGGACGGGTGAGATCGTGATCGCGACGTCGACGAGGCTCCCGTCGCGATGGCGGCGCTGCGTCTCGAACCGTGACACGGCCTCGCCGGCGAGCACGCGCTGCAGGGCGGTCCGCTCGTGCTCGGCGAGCTCGGAGGGCACGAGGATCTCCGGCGACCGGCCGACGACCTCGTCCTCGCGATAGCCGAAGAGGGTCTCCGCCGCGGGGTTCCAGCTGAGGATCCGCCCACGCGGGTCGACCGAGTAGATCGCGTCGCCCGAGGACTGCACGATGGAGGCGAGCGTCGAGCGGATCCGCGCGGCACGCTCCTCGGCCGTGACGTCCTCGCAGACGCCGATCATGCGCACCGGCGCCCCGGAGTCGTCGACGATCACCTCGCCTTGCGTGCGCATGAGGATCTCGGTCCCGTCGCTGCGGACGACCCGCTTGACGTCCTCGAAGGGCAGGTGGTCCCCGAAGGCCTTGCGGTTGCGGGCGTCGACGTCGTCGCGGTCGTCGGGGTGCACGAACGCGAGGAACTTCTCGTAGGTCGGCGTCGAGGACTGCGGCTCGAGCCCGTAGATCCGGAAGAGCTGATCGGACCAGGTCACCCGGTTGCCCGGGATGTCCCACTCCCAGCTGCCGATGCGCGCGAGCTGCTCGGCCTCGGCGAGCCGCCGGCGGCTGAGACGCAGCTCCGCCTCGACCCTCCGTCGCGCGGTCGCGTCGCGCAGCACGCAGACGGTCAGCGGCCCGTCGGCGGTCGGGAGCGGCATCCGCGTGACGTCGACGGGGACGTCGACGCCGTCCGGGCGTCGAGCCGTCAGCTCGACCGTCGCGCTCGCCGCCGCGCCCGGAACGAGGTCGTCGACCGCCCGGCCGACGAGCTCGTCTCTCGACCGGTCGAGGAGCGTCGCCGCCGACGCGTTCGCGAGACGGACGCGGCCGCCGTCATCGACGCCGAGGACGGCGTCGGGTGCGCTCTCGAGGAGCGCGAGCGACACTGCAGGCGAGGCGGGAGCGGATGCCCTCGTCGCCGTCCTGCCCTCCCCCTCGCGACGCGAGGTCGACGCGTGACCCATGACCGACCACTATCGCGCGGAACGGCGCTCCGCGCACTCGTACATCCGACGAGAGGGCGCAGGCGGTCGCGCAGCGACGTACGGCAACGGCGGCCGTGTCGCCCGCGTCACCTGCATCGGCGCACGGGACCCTCAGCGGCGCCGCGGCGCACGGAGCGTGCGGGGCTCACGGAGGACCGCGGAGCCCTTCGTCGTGCGGCCGCGCATCTCGACGTCGACGCGCATCGACCGGCGCCGGGCGAGCGTGCGGCGGGCGGACCGACCCAGGCGCACGCGCACGGTGCGGGTGCGGCCCGCGGGGATGCGGTACGTCGCGCGGCCGAGCACGGGCACCCGGGAGCGGGACCGCGACGCCGTCGCCTTCCTCGAGCGGGACGAGCGATCGAGGACGCGCACCGTGCCGCGGCACGCCGTCTCCGTCGGACAGCTCAGGCGCATCGCGGTCGAGCCGCTCTGCGTCGCGCGCAGCGAGCCCCCGGCGAGCGCCGGCGCCCCGCGGCCCTGCGAGAGGGCGCCGAGGAACATGCTCGCGTCGTAGCCCTTGCTCACGTCGGTGTCGACCGACGACATCCGGTGTCCGTTCGGCGCCTGGAACGTGGCTCGGAGCCTGAGCGCGAGCTTGCCGGGCGGCGTCGAGACCTCGTGGAGCGAGAGGACGATCCGGCTGCCCTCGACGTACGCGTCCCCGTACACGGCGAAGGCGTTGCGCAGGAGGTCGTGGACGCCGTCGAGGAAGTCGCTCGTCGTGTCGCCCAGGAGGAAGTCCTGGTAGACGAGGCCCTCCGGCGGGATGCCGAACCGCTGGAGGAACCAGGCGGCCTCGAGCAGCTTGAGCTTGTCGAAGACCCCGCGCGGGTTGAAGACCTTGCCGATGCCGTCGCAGATCTCCTTCATCGGGCGGAACACGGGGAGGAGGAGGAGCGGCTTGACGGGGTCGCAGGCCTTCGAGAGCTGCTCGGCCTCGATGGCCTGCGGGCCGAGGCTGTAGGCGTACGCGCTCGGGAAGAGGACCGTGGCGTCCTGCTCGCTCAGCGTCACCGCCCGCTCGTCGATGAGCGTGCTCGCACGCACCGGGAGGCGGCGCTCCTGCACGGCGGTGCCCTTCCCCTTCGTCACGTGCGCGGCGAGCGTCGTCTCGGCGTCCTTCAGCAGCGCGGGCGGGAAGAACCGCAGCGGCGGGCCGACCTTGCCGTCGGCGTCCGTGCGGGTGACGAGCGTCGTCTCGCAGCGGGCGGGGCTCGGGATGCGCGCCTCGCAGAACCGGCCCCGCGCCTCCTTGCCCGACGCGGTCACCGAGGCGGGGAAGGCCTCCGCGCGGAGGACGACGCGGGCGTCCTCGACGCGGCGGCCGGCGGCGTCGCGGACGACGAGCGTGAGGTCGCTGCACGACGAGAGGCAGTCGCCGTCGGCCGAGAAGAAGGTGGCGCGCCCCTGCGCGCGGTCGAACACCATGCCGGTGCGCGCCGTCGTCGGCGTCGCCTTGAGCGTCACCTTGAAGTCGTTGCAGTCGACGACCTCGAGCGAGCCGAACATCTCGGACTTGTCGTAGATGATCTTCAGCGGATGCGGCGGATCGCCGTGCATGATCCACGTCTCCGATCCGAAGAAGCTCCCGAGGATCGTGTGGGACCCCGGAGCGAGGCCCGGCATCGCGAGGTCGGCGATGCCGTGCGCGTCGGGGGAGCCGTAGACCGTCGACGTGCCGCCCGGGCCGTAGATGAGGAACTGCACGGTGCCGCCGCCGACGCCCTCGCCGGAGGCGGCCTGGACGTGCATGCGGACGCTGCGCGCGTCCCAGTGCCCGTCGGGATCGGGGCTGCGCTTCGTGTCGGCGCACACCGTCGGCGTGTCGGGCGTCCCGTCGGGAGCGGTGCCGGCGGTGAGGACGCCGCATCCCTGCGCCTGCGGGCCCGCGTCCGGCGGGCAGCCGGCCACCGAGGTGCGCGTCGAGCGGTGCTCGACGTCGTGAGCGCTCGCGCCCGCGGGCAGCGCGGCCGCGAGCGCGAGGAGGCCGAGGACGGGACGCAGGAGACGCACGACCGGGGGGTCGGACGTCCCTGCGCCGCCTTGAGGGGCTCTCGGCGACCGTGCGAGGCGCTACTTGATGCGGATGCGGCGCGTCGCCTTCGTGTAGCCCGACTTCGTCGCGGTCGCCGTGCGCCGGGCGCGCTTCGTGCCCTTCGGGATCGTGAGGGTCACGCGGCCCTTCGAGTTCGTCGTGCCCTTGAGGGTCTTCCCGCCGATCGGCAGCGAGACCTTCGCCCCCTTCACGCTGGAGCCGGCGTCGGTGACGCGGAACGAGATGCTGCCGCCCTTGCTGCCGGTCACCGAGGTCGGCGAGGCGCTCAGGCTGAGGCCGGGCAGGATCCGGCGCTGCCAGTAGGCGAGGCCGGACGAGCGCTCGACGAGGGCGAGGACGTCGAGCGGGCCGGGCGATCCCTCACCGGTGAGCGCGTAGATCGTGGTCGTCTTCGAGGGCGGCGACACCTTCACGGTCGAGCCCCAGCGCGAGAGCGACGTGTTGGACCGGCGCGCGTAGATCTTGCCGCTGCGCTCCCAGAAGACCCACATCCGCCCCTGCGGACCGGGGGAGAGCCGCGTGTGCTGGACGCCGCGCGCCCCCGAGAGCCGCACGGCCTTCGAGGCGCCGACCCGCCAGATCGCCGGGCGGCCCTCGAACGAGGCCTCGCCGGCGGTGTAGGCGACGTAGACGCCCGAGCCCTTCGTCCGCCCGCTCACCGAGACGCGCGGGCCGAGCTCGGTCGCCTGGGAGCCGGGGGCGGTGACCTCCGGGCCGCTCGGGAGGACGCGTGCGCGGATCGACGGATCGTCGCCGAGGAACGTCCAGGCCATCGCCGGGACGCCGTCGGCGCCCGTCGCGACATCGGGGCCGAGCTCGCAGCAGGCCGGGGAGAAGTCGCCGTCGGGGAGCGACGCGGAGAGGCCGACGTTGAATCCCGCGCCCGAGGGGTCGGAGTCGCCCCACAGGCCCATCGGGATCCCCGCCGGGAGGAGTCCGCCGCCGATGCCGCGCGCCGCGTAGACGGGGTGACCTCCGCCGGGCGTCGCGTTCGAGGCGGGTGTCGGCTGGACCGCCCAGGCGGCGCCGTCGGGCCCGGCCGTGGCGGTGGCGAGCCGGGTGTCGATGGGGAAGCTCGGGTTGAGGCCGGCGAAGAGGACGCGCAGGCCGCCGTCCGGCGAGCGGAGGAGGTCGACGGAGTTGTTGAGCTCCATGCCGCTGAGGATCGGCGCCGGACCGGTGACGCTCTTCCCGGTCTTGCCGATCGCGCTGTGCAGGAGGACGTCGTCGTACGTGCCCGCTCCGGCGCGCGTCCACGCGACGTGGAGCGTCCCGTCGGAGGTCCGAGCGAGGCCGATCTCGTCTGTGTTGCGGGCCTCGCCTCCGACCCCGGTCACCTGCGTCCAGGTCGCTGCGCCCGCCGTCGTGGGGAGCGCGAGGGCCGCGAGGGCGGCGGGGATGATGGCGCGGAGCCGGCGAGCGGTGGAGGTCATGGTGCATCCTCCGCGCGAACCGCGACAGCCGTCAACGGAGCGGTCTACGCATCCTGATCGGGGGTTCCTACGGAGTCTTCAGAGCGCCGTCGGGTACGTCTCGGGAGGCTCGGCGAGATCCCAGCCGGCCTCCCGCTCGAGCGGCTCGACGGCGCGCGTCGCGTCGATGTGGACGAGCGCGTCGAACTGACGGGAGACGCGGGCGCCGAAGTAGTGGCTCTCGCGCTCGGTGTGCGGGCGGTAGATGACCCCGATCGCCCGCTCGAGGCGCGGCTCGCGGAGCGCCCGCCCGCTCTCGCCGGCCGGGAGGGGGCAGAGGAGGAACGCCGGCATCCCCGTCGCGTGCAGGAGCGCCTCGACGCTCTCGGGCAGGGCCCGGCGGACGCGCTTGCGCTCGGGCCGGCCGCCCCAGTCCGACGCGGCCGTCACGGTCCCGCTGTGCGTCGTGAAGCCGACGCCTACGACCTCGTCGCCGTGGCGCTCGCGCAGGAGCTGGCCGAGGTTGAGCTCGCCCCGGTCGGACATGCCCGTCTCGCGCGCGTCGCCGATGTGCGAGTTGTGGGCCCACACGACGATCCGCGAGGAGCCCCCGTGGCGGTCGAGGTGCGCGAGGAGATGGTCGGTCGTGTCGGCCATGTGGCGGTCGCGGAGGTTCCACGACATCGCCCGGTCGCCGAACATCGTCCGGTAGTACTCCTCGGCGTCGGCGACGACCGCCGCGTTCTGCTCGGCGAAGAACTGCGCGTCCTCGGCGTCGGTCCCGTCCCCGCGCAGGTAGTCGCCGGCGCGCCGGCGGAGCTCGACGAGCTGCTCGACGACCCGCCGCCGGCACGGGTCCGACACGCCGCGGAGCACGGCCTGCCCGTACTCCGCGCTGTCGGCGGCGAACGGCTGCAGGCACTCGTACCGGCGGCGGGCGCGCTGCGCCGCCTCGGGATCCTGGTCGTCGAGATAGGAGACGACGGCTTCCATGGACGCGGCGAGGCTGTAGAGGTCGAGCCCGTAGACGCCGACCTTGCGCGCAGAGCGGTGGAGCCCGTCGTTGTGCGCCCGCAGCCAGCCGACGAGATCGAGGACGTCGGCGTTGCGCCACATCCACGTGGGGAAGCGCCGGAAGCCGCGCAGCGCCTCTTCGGCGTCGCGGTCCCGTCCCGCGCCGCGGACGTAGCGATCGACGCGGTGGGCGTCCGGCCAGTCCCCCTCGATCGCGACCGCGGTGAAGCCGTGCTCGGCGACGAGGCGCTTCGTGATGCGCGCGCGCTCGCGGTAGAACTCGTGCGTGCCGTGGCTCGCCTCGCCGAGGAGGACGATGCGCGCGTCCCCGATGCGGGCGACGAGCGCGTCGTAGTCGCGGCGGTCGCCGGTGAGCGGATGCGCCTCGCGGCGCAGCGCGGCGAGGACCGCGCCGTGCCCGAGCGGGAGAGCACGCACCGTCGCCATCGCTCAGCCCGCCGGTGACGCGGCGGTGCGCGCCCTCGCGGTGAGGTGCTCGCCGAACCACGCGGTCGCGAGCTCGGCGACCGACTCGAGGGCACCCGGCTCCTCGAAGAGATGGGTCGCGCCGTCGACGACGACGAGGCGGTGCGGGCAGCGGAGCATCGCGGCGGCGCGCTCGTTGAGATCGAGGACCTCGGGGTCCCGGCCGCCGACGACGAGGAGCGTCGGAGCGGTGACGTTCGGGAGGCGCTCCGCGGCGAGGTCCGGGCGGCCGCCGCGCGAGACGACGGCGCGGACGGAGGGGCCGAGCGCCGCTGCCGCGCGAAGGGCTGCGGCGGCCCCGGTCGAGGCGCCGAAGTATCCGATGGGCAGCTCGCGCGTCGCCGGCTGCCGGAGCGCCCATCCGGTGACGAGCTCGAGCCGGCGGGCGAGGAGCCCGATGTCGAAGACGAGCTCGCGCCGCTGCGCCTCCTGCTCGGTGAGGAGGTCGAGGAGGAGCGTCGCGAAGCCGGCGCCGGCGAGCACCTCCGCGACGGCGCGGTTGCGGGGGCTCAGGCGGCTCGAGCCGCTGCCGTGTGCGAAGAGGACGAGCCCGCGGGCGTCCGGGGGGAGCGTGAGATCGCCGGCGAGCGTGGCGCCGCCGACGTCGAAGCGGAGGCCGTGCGTCGGCGCCGGTGCCTGCGCCTCCTCCTCGTGGACGGGGACCTCCGGCGGGTGAGCGGGGGGCGGCGTCTCAGGGAGGTCGAGCAGCGCCCGCACCTCGTCGTCGCTCACGGGCGAGAAGTCGTGATACCAGCGACCGACGCCGATGAGGTCGTGCGGGATCGTGTGGCAGACGATCTCGTCGGCCTCGTCGCCGAGGCGGGCGAGAGCCTCGCGGGAGCCGACGGGGACGGCCACGACGATGCGAGCGGCGCCGCGTGCGCGCACGGCGCGCACGGCCGCGAGGTCGGTGATGCCGGTCGCGAGGCCGTCGTCGACGACGATGACCGTGCGCCCGCGGAGATCGATCGGCTCCCGGCCGTCGCGGTAGACGGTCATCCGCCGATGCAGCTCGGCCTGCTCGCGCGCGAGCGAGGCGTCGAGCTGAGCCTGCGTCAAGCCGACGCGCTGCGCCGCCGCGGAGTCGAGGACCGCGGTGCCGTCCTCGGCGATCGCTCCGATGCCGTACTCCGGGTTCGCGGGCGCGCCGATCTTGCGGACGGCGAGGACGTCCAGCGGCGCGCCGAGAGCGGTCGCGATCTCGCGCGCGACGGGGACGCCGCCGCGCGGCAGGGCGACGACGACGGGGTCCTCGTCGGCGAGCGGCATGAGCTGAGCCGCGAGGCGCCGGCCGGCGTCGTGACGATCGGTGAACTCCATGCGGTGATCGTCTGCCTCGCGCACGGGCCCGACATCCGCGACGACCACAGACGATCCTGCGGGTTTCCCCGCAGAGACCGAGGCGGGCCGATGGCTACGGTGCTCATGTGAGCCGCATCCTCGTCGCCTACGGATCGAAGCACGGCGCGACCGCCGAGATCGCCGAGCGCATCGGCGAGACCCTGCGCGCGGCCGGGCACGACGCCGAGGTGCGTCGCGCGCAGCACGTCCGGGATCTCGACGAGTGGGACGCGATCGTCCTCGGCAGCGCCGTCTACATGGGCCGCTGGCGACGGGACGCCCGCCGCGTCCTGCGGAGGCTGCGCCGCCATCTCGCCGGGCGTCCGCTCTGGGTCTTCTCGAGCGGCCCCTACGGCGAGACGGCGCCGGATCCCGCCGACAAGTGGCAGCACCCCACGCGGGTCCGGACGGCGGCGGACGCGCTCGGCGCCCGCGAGCAGGTCGTCTTCGGAGGTCGCGTGCCCCCCGAGGGCAGCGGGTTCATCGCCCGCAACATGGCGCGCAGCACGCCGCCCGATCAGCAGGACGCACGCGACTTCGTCGCGATCGCGGCGTGGGCGGAAGGCATCGGCGCGGCGCTCGAGGGCTGACTCCGGCGCTACGAGCGCACCCTCCTCGGCCCCGGGCTCCGCCCCGCCCCCGAGGTCCCGGTCCGCGCCCCCGCGGCATGCAGGCGGTCGGAGCGGGGTAGAGGTCGGACATGCGGCGCACCCGACGCGACCGGCTCGTCTTCCTCGCAGACGTGTTCGTCGTGCTCTGGGTCGTCGGGTGGATCGCCGTCGGCGTGCGCATCGACGACGAGGTCGACGGCCTGCGCGAGCTCAGCTCGAGCGTCGCCCAGACGGGTCGCGGCATCGAGCGCACGGGCACGGCGCTCGGGAGCATCGACGTCCCGTTCGTCGGCGGGCAGCTCGACGAGGTCTCGTCGGGGATCGTCGAGACGGGACGCAGCACGCAGCGCAGCGCGCGGCAGGCGCGGGACAGCGCGAGCAACCTGTCGACGCTCCTCGGCGTCGCGATCGCGCTCATCCCGTCGAGCGCGATGCTCATCCCCTACGTCCCGCTGCGCATCGCGCGCATCCGTGAGCGGCGCGCGCTCGCGGAGCTCGAGCGCCGCTACGGGGACGATCCGGAGCTCGACCGGCTCCTCGCCGCGAGAGCGCGGCACCATCTGAGCTACCGACGGCTCGGCCGTCTCGGCGTCGCGCCGTGGGAGGCGGAGACCGCGGACCATCGGCGGCTCGCCGATGCCGAGCGGGCGAGGCTGGGGCTCGAGCGCGTTGACCGGTGACCACTGATGTCGCGACGTCTCGCCGCGCTCATCGTGCGGGCGCGGGTGGCGATCGTCGTCGGCTGGATCGCCGCAGCGGTCGCCGCGACGCTCGCGCTCCCGTCCATCCGCGAGGCGCAGGTCGGGTCGCTCGGCGACCTCGTCCCGGTCGACGCGGCGGCGGTGGACACCGAGAAGCGCTCCGCGGAGCTCTTCGCGTTCCCGGTCCTCAGCCGGACCGTCGTCGTCGTCCGCGACCCCGACGGGCTCGGCCCGCGGGAGCAGGCGGCGATCGTCGAGCGGCTCGTCGCGCTCAACCGCGGAGAGCTGCCCGCCCTCCGCGAGACCCGCGGGTACCCGGTGCCGAGCGCCGTCGGCGGCCGGCGCCTGGCCGAGGAGTCGACGCCCACGACGCTCCTCCTCCCGCTCCTCTTCGCCCCCGGGGTCGGCCAGACCGGCAGGACCGATGCCGCGCGGCGGTTCGCGCGCGAGCACATCGCCCCGGTCGTGCCGAGCGGGTTCGTCGGCGTCACCGGCGCGATCGCCGCGCGCGCCGAGCAGGCGGAGGTCATCGAGGACCGGCTCCCGGTCGTCGAGCTCGCGACCGTCCTCTTCGTGATCGCCGCGGTCGGCTTCTACTTCCGCGCGGTCGTCGCGCCGATCGTCAACGTCGTCGCGGTCGCGCTCGCCTATCTCGTGAGCATCCGCATCGTGGCGGTGCTCGGGAGCGCGATCGGCGTCTCGGTGCCCAGCGAGGTGCAGCCGGTCATCGTCGCGCTGCTCTTCGGCGTCGTCACCGACTACTCGCTCTTCTACCTCTCGCGGTACCGACGCCGGCTCGACGAGTCCGCCGATCCGCGCGCCGCCGCCGAGCAGACGGCGGCGGAGCTCACGCCCATCATCATCACGTGCGGCATGGCGGTGGCGGCGGGAAGCGCCGCCCTGCTCGTCGCCGACCTGGGATTCCTCCAGGCGTTCGGCCCCGGGATGGCGATGGGCGTCCTCATCGCGATGGCCGTCACCGTGACGTTCATCCCGGCGTCGATGGCGATCCTCGGGGAGCGCGTCTTCTGGCCGCGGCGGTCGGACGGGAAACCGGCGGGCGCGAGCCGCGGCGACCGCCTCATGCGCCGCATCGTCACCTTCGCGGTCCGCCGGCCGCTGCGCACGATCGCCGGCTCGCTCGCCATCATCGCCGGCATGAGCGTCGGGGTCGGCTTCCTCGACCTCGGCAACCCGCTCATCCGCGCGCTGCCGTCGGACAGCCCGCCGCGGGTCGCCTACGTCCAGGCGCAGCGCGGCTTCGTCCCGGGTGCGATCTCCCCGACGGTCCTCGTGCTCGAGCGGGAGGGGATCACGGTGCGACGGGAGTCGCTGCGCCGGTTGCAGCAGTTCCTCCTCGAGGAGCCGGGGGTCGCCGCCGTCGTCGGCCCGGCGACGAATCCCGCCGATCTCCCCTTCGGCGCGGTCCTCGCGCGCAACGACGACGCCGCCCGCTACGTCGTCATCCTGCGGGCCAACCCGCTCGGCGCGGGAGCGATCGAGCGATTGCGCCGCCTGCGAGAACGGGTGCCGGGGCTCGCAGAGCGCGCCGGTCTCGCCGGCGCGACGATCGGCTTCGCCGGCGACACCGCGCTCTCGCAGGAGACGGTCGACGGCACCGTCGACGACGCCGTGCGCGTCATCCCGGCGGTCCTGCTCGCCGTGCTGCTCGTGCTCGTCGCGTTCCTGCGGGGGCTCGTCGCGCCGCTCTACCTCGTCGCGGCGGCCGCCCTGTCGCCGCTCGCGGCGCTCGGCGTCGGCGTCGCGGTCTTCCAGGGGATCCTCGGATACGGCGAGCTCACCTACTACGTGCCGGTCGCGGCCGGCGTGCTGCTCGTCGCGCTCGGCTCGGACTACAACATCTTCCTCGTCGGCCGGATCTGGGACGAGGCACGGCGCCGCCACCTCGACGAGGCGATCATCACGGCCGGCGGCGGGGCGGCGCGCGCGATCTCCGCGGCGGGCATCGTCCTCGCCGTCTCGTTCGCGGCGATGGCTCTCGTGCCGATCCGGTCCTTCCAGGAGCTCGGGCTCATCATGGCGGTCGGGCTCCTCGTCGACGCGTTCCTCGTGCGGGCGATCCTGGTCCCCGCGGTCATCGCGCTCGCCGGCTACAGCAGCGGCTGGCCGGGGCACTGGCTCAAGCGCCGCCCGCGCACGCCCGAGCACGACCTCGAGCGCTGATGCGGGCGGGCGGGGGAGGCTCCGCTCAGCCGGCTGCCCGCGTCGCGACGACGACGACGTACTCGTACACGTACTCGGCCGGGCCACCGGGGCGCCCCGAGTCGGCGCGCGTCGCGAAGGCGAGCAGGTCGTCGTCGAGGGCCGAGCGCGCCGCCGGGTCGCCGGCGGTCGCCTCGTACATCGCGACGATCGGGCCGAACGTCGTGCGGAAGAGCTCGCGGTAGGCGGCCGGGTCCGGGGCCCGCTCCGTGTACGTGCCGCGCCGGAAGGCGAGGTCGTCGACACGGTCGCCGAACAGCTCGCGGACGTGGTCCTCGTCCCCCCACAGCGGTGGCGGGGAGGCGTCGGGCGGGGGAGCGGGCGCGTGCGGGGCGAGCGCCCCGAAGAAGTCGCCGATGAGTCCCTCGGGCGTGAAGTTCAGCATGCCGATCGTGCCGCCGGGACGGCACACCCGCACGAGCTCGTCGGCCACCTTCGCGTGCCGCGCGGCGAACATCGCGCCGAACGAGGAGGTGACGACGTCGAACTCCCCGTCGCCGAACGGGAGGTCCTCGGCATCGCCGACGACCCAGTCGATCGAGAGGCCGCGTGTGGTGGCCTCCTCGCGGCCGGCCTCGAGGCTGCGGGTCGCGAGATCGCACGCGACGACCGAAGCGCCTGCTTCCGCGGCGCGGATCGCGGTGTTCCCGCTGCCCGCGGCGACGTCGAGGACCCGTTGCCCGGGGGCGATGCCGCAGGCGTCGACGAGGACGGGGCCGGTCGGCCACACGGTCGCCTTCGCGAAGGCGTGGTAGTCGCCCAGGTCCCAGACGGTGGTCTCGGTGCGCAGCGGTTCCATGTCCGCACCGTAGGCCCGGCCCGCGCGGATGTCTTCGCGAGAACGGGCCATCTTCGCGCGCCGCGCGCATGGCCCGTCCGCGCTAGCGATGCTCCTCGAGAAGCCCGCGCCGGTGGGCGGCGGTCGCGGCGGCGGTGCGAGAGGGGGCGTCGAGCTTGCGCATGAGGTTCGCGACGTGCCGGTGGACGGTGTGCTCGCTCACGAGGAGCCGCTCGGCGATCTGCCGGTTGGTGAGGCCGTCGGCGACGAGCGCGACGACCTCGCGCTCGCGCGGCGTCAGGACGCCGTGCGCCGCCGACGGCGCGTCGTCCGAGGCGCCGAGCGCGGCGAGCTGCCGGGCGGCGGCCGACGCCTCCTCGCGGGCGCCGGCGTCGCGGCCCAGGGCCCTCAGGCTGGCAGCGAGCAGTCGCCGCGCCTGCGCCGCGTCGTAGACGCCGCCGGTGCTCTCGAAGCGGTCGACGGCGTCCTCGAAGAGACGGCGCGCGCTCTCGGCGTCGCCGGCGGCCGCGGCGGCGCGACCCTCGGCGACGTCGGCGCTCGCCCGCAGCGCGTCCGTGCCGCACTCCTCCGCGAGCTCGCGGAGAGCGGTGGCGGCCTGCGCCGCGCCGTCGGCATCACCTGCTGCCGCCCGCGCGGCGACGAGCAGCTCGAGCGCGGGGACGCGGGAGAGCCGGTCGTGCGCGGGGATCTGCCGGAGCGCACGCTCGACGAGCTCGCCCGCCCGGCTCTGCTCGCCGGCGTCGAGCGCGAGGCGGGCCCGGCAGAGCTGGGCGGCGCCCGTCGACCCGGCGCGCTCGAGGAGCGCCGCCGACTCCTGCGTCCTTCCCTGACGGCGGCGGAGCTCGGCGAGGGCCGCGAGAGGCGCTCCCGACATCGCCGGCCGCGAGCGGGCGAAGTCCTCGATCGAAGCGCTGAGGACCTCGTCCGCCTCGGACCAGCGGCCGGTCCACAGGTGCACGGCCCCGTACTCCGCTCGGCAGAAGGCGAGCATGTACCGGCTTCCGTAGCGCTCCGCGAAGTCCGCGATGTGGGCGCACCACTCGCGTGCGCGCGCGTAGTCGCGGACGGACTCGCAGGCGCCGACCAGGAAGCAGCAGGCCCACGCGCCCGAGATCGGGATCTCCGGGGTCCCCTCGAGCGCGGTGACCGCCGCCTCGTCGAGCGCGCGCATGCCGTCGGAGACGTCGCCGGTCGCCACGAGCGCCGCGCCCTCGAGCGCGAGGCCGAGGATCTCGAGGTCGACGACGCCGAGGCGCCGCCCGGTCTCCGCCGCGGTCCGCGCGAGCCGCGCCGAGCCCTCGACGTCGCCGCCGAGACGGGCGAGGTAGCCGTCGAGGAAGGCGAGCCAGCCGTGCTCGGCCGACGGCGGGGCACCCTCGAGGAGCCGGTGCGCTCGTCGCAGCCAGCCGCTGGCGACGGAGGCCGCCCCGTTGAAGTCGAGCTCGTCGCTCGCGAGCCAGATCGCCATGCGCGCCGCGCCGGCGACGTCGCCGGCGTCACGGTGCCGCGCGAACGCCCGCTCCCGGCAGGCGAAGACCTCGCCGGCGTCGTCGAGCCACCACGCCGCCCAGCTGAGCCCCTCGAGCGCGGCGGCGTCCTCGCTGTCGCGGAGGACCTCCCGGAAGCGGTCGCGGGCCTCCTCCCACCGGCCGCCGCGCAGCGCATCCCGGCCGGCGGTCAGCCGCGGATCCTCGCGGGCGTCGGTCGTCGACTCCACGTCCCGATCCTCCCACGACCGCCACCCGTCCTGACGTTCCTCACGCCAGGCGTGAGGAACGTCAGGGACGACGGGTCCACGCGTCACTCGACGACGCGCAGAGAACCCGGGATGTCGGTGCGGCCGAGTCGCCGGGCCGTGAGGAGCGGCGCCGCGGCGACGACGATCGCGCCGGCGGCGACCGCGAGCAGGTAGGTCGACGGACCGACCGACAGGAGCATCCCGAGCTCGGGCATCGTCTCGGGCACGTTCGTCTCCACGACCCACCGCAGCAGCCGGTGGCCGGCCGCGATCCCGACCGCCGTGCCGAGGATGCCGATGAGGAGCGCCTCGACGACCCCGCCGGTGAGGATGCCCGGCACCCGCACGCCGTGCGCGAGCATCGTCGCGTTCTCGCGGACGCGCTCGTCGGCGTTGATCGCCGCGGCGTTGAAGGCGAGGAGGAGGGCCATCCCGGCGGCGATGAGGACGGTGACGAGGAGGATCTCGTCGAACTGGGCGACACGCTCGTCGACGGCGTCGATCGTCGCGGCGGCGCTCTGGACCGCGGTGACCGTCGACTGGCCGAGGAGCTCGGCCTTCACGTCGTCGGCGTCGCGACCGCGTGCCGGGACGACGGAGAGGCGGTTCACGAGGCCGTCGAGGCCGAGACGGTCGGCCGCCGCGGCGTTCGCGTAGCTGAGGAACCGCAGCGGGCTCGTGTGGATCCCCGTCACCGGGAGCGAGGCCGAGACGAGCCGGAACGACTCCGCTCCGCTCGGCACCGGGTAGGTGACGGTGACGCGGTCGCCCACGTCGACGTCGAGGACCTCCGAGGCGCGGCGCGCGACCACGAGGCCAGGAGCGCCGGTGGGGAGGCCGCCCTCGAGGAACGTGGGATGCCACAGCGACGTGTCGTCCCCGATGAGCTCGAGCGACACGTCGATGCGGTCGCCCGCCTCCCCGAGCATCGAGGGGAGCCGCAGGGACGCCTGGGTCGCCCCGACCGCCGTCGCCGCGCGGACGCCGCGGACGTCCTCGCCCCCGGCGGGGGCCGGTGACGCGAGGTCGACGGTGAGCCGGTCCGGGGCGCCCGCGAGCGCCTCCTGGCGGCTCTCGGCGAGCGTCGCGTCGAACGAGTCCATCATCCCCGCGAGGACGACGACGACGGTGACGACGGCGGCGATCCCGAGTGCCGTCAGGCCCGTCCGGCGCGGCGTCCGCAGGACGTTGCGGACGGGGAGGTTCGCGAGTGCCCCGCCCGGCAGCCGCACCCCGCGGGTGAGCCATGCGAGGCCGCTCCGCCGGGAGGCGCGGGCACCGACGCGGATCGCCTCGACGGGGGTGACGCGGAGCGCCCTCCACACGGGCCCGGCGGCGGCGAGGAGCGGGAGCACGAGGCCGAGGACGGCCCCGCGCGCGAAGATGTCGCCCTGGAGCTCCGAGCGGATGATCGGCAGCGGCGTGAAGTCCTCCATGATCCCCGCGAGCCACTGGCCGGTGAGGAGGCCGACCGGGACGCCGAGCACGACGCCGGCGACCGCGATCTGCCCGGCGAGGAGGAACGGCCGCCGCGCGAGCGCGCGCGGCTCGACGCCCAGCGCCATGCCGATGCCGATCTCCCGGCGCTGCGCGTCCACGGTGCGGCTCACGAGGTTGAACGCGGCGAGCGTCGCGGCACCGAGGAGGAGCAGGGCGAAGATGTCGAGCATCTCCTGGTCGCCTTCGGCGTCCTCGTAGATGATGCGATGCGCCGGCTCGTCCTCGCGGGCCGTGAACGTGAGGCCGACGCCCGGCAGCTCGGCGCGGAGGGCTCGCGCGAGCCGCGCCTGGGCGGCCCCTCGGTCGACCCCGGGTCGCAGGCGCAGGACGATCTCGTTCACGCGGCCGGGCGCGTCGGCGAGGGCCTGGGCCGTCGGCAGCGACGCGAAGAGGATCGCGAACGTCGACTCGGCGCCGAACGCGGCGCCGGGCAGCGTCACGATGAAGGACTCCGGCGCGAGCGCCTGTCCCGTGTATCGGACCGGTCGGCCGCCGGTGAGGGTGAGAGCCCCCGAGGGCGGCAGGTCGTTCGCGGCGGCGAAGTTGTGCTCGAGGAGCACCGTCCCCTCGGTCGCCGTGCTGCCGCGGCGAAGAGCGAGCGTGTCGACCGTCGACGCCGTCGGGGTGCCGACGATCCGGCCGGGGACGAGGATCGTGCGACCGGCATGCGAGGCGTCGACCTGGGTCTCGACGACGAGCCGCTCCGCGGCCGCGAGGACGTCATCGTCGTCGTCGGCGCGCCGCAGGGCCCCCCGCAGGCGCCCCTCCTCGGCGGTGCCGCCCTCGACGAGCGAGACGCGGAGGTCGTGCATGCCGAGCGCGGCGAAGCTCGCGTCCGCGGAGGAGAGCCTCCAGGCGGACATGCTGCTCATCGACGCGTACATCCCGACCCCGAGGGCGAGGAGGAGGGCGATCGTGATGACCTGCGTGCGGTGGCCGCGAGCGTCCCGGAGCGCCCAGCGGACCCACAGGCGGCTCCGCCGCAGACGCCTCATCGGCTCACCACCGGAGGTCGGCGATCTCGACCTGCCCGCCTTCGGGCGGGCCGATCCGCGCGACGCGGCCGCTCGAGAGCTCGACGACGCGGTCGGCGACGCGGGCGATCTCGCGGTTGTGGGTGACGACGACGACGGCGCGCCCCGTGTGCGCCTGAGCGTGGAGCAGCTCGAGGATCTGGCGGCCGGTCGCGAAGTCGAGCTCGCCGGTCGGCTCGTCCGCCAGGAGGATCGGATTCCCCGACGCGAGGGCACGCGCGATGGCGACGCGCTGCTGCTCGCCACCTGACAGCTCGTGCGGGAAGTGACGGAGCCGGTCGCCGAGTCCGACGCGCTCGAGCATGTCGGCCGCCACCCCCACGGGGTCGTCGCGGCCGGCGACGTCGGCGCCGAACTCGGCGTTCTCGAGCGCCGTGAGCGCGGGGAAGAGGTTGAACGTCTGGAACACGAAGCTCACGCCGTGCCGCCGGAAGGCGAAGAGCTCCTTGCGCGTCGCGCCGGTGATGTCGCGTCCCGCGACGACGACGCGCCCGTCGGTCGGGGAGTCGAGGGCGCCGATCATGTTGAGGAGGGTCGTCTTCCCGCAGCCGGACGGCCCGAGGACGACGACGAACTCGGTCGCGCGGATCTCGAGGGTGACGTCGGCGAGCGCGACGACCTCGCTCTCCCCGACGCGGTACCGCCGGCCGACGCCCTCGAGGTGGATGAGGACCTCGCCCTCCGCGGCCGGGGAGGCGGCGTCCGGCTGCTCGCGAGCGGTCGTCGACATGGCGCTCGACGGTAGGCGCTCACCTCGCGAGGGCCATCCGCACACGCCCTCACCCGTGAGGGGACGTTCTACGGAGCCTCAGTCCGCCCGCTCTCGGATGACCTCCGCGACGTCGAGGCGGCGCAGCGCGCGGACGCCCGGCACCTGGGAGACGAGCGCGACGGCGAGGATCGCCGCGGCCGCGAGCACCGGGGTCGAGGCGCGCATCTCCAGGTCGAAGCGGAACTGGTCGCTGCTGAACGACGACATGAAGGCCGAAGCCGCGAGGTATCCGAGAGCGAGTCCGGGGACGAGGGCGGCGGCAGTCGTGAGGAGGTTCTCGCCGGTGACGAGACGCGCGAGCATGCCGTGCGGGGCGCCTGCCGCCCGCAAGGTCGCCATCTCGATCCGGCGCTCCGAGAGGCTCGAGCTCATCGCGTTGAAGATGAGGGCGAACGCCATGACCGCGCCGAAGACGAGCATGACGCCGACGAAGGCGTAGAAGAGCGCGAGCGACTCGTCGACCGTGTCGCGGAGGGCTTGTGCGTCCTCGTAGGCCGTCACGCCCGGCAGCGAGCTCAGCCGCCGGCGCATCTCGTCGCGGTCGGCGCCGGGCGTGAACCGCACGAGGGCCGAGTTCGGTTGCGCGGCGGGGCCCGCGGCGGCGAGCGTGGCCTCGAGAGGCGCGTAGGCGAGGGTGCCGAGCGGCTCGTCGACGAAGCCGCGGAGCGGCACGGTCGTGGACACGTCGCCGTCGGCGGCCCTCACGGTGACGCGATCCCCCGCGGCGACGCCGAGCTCCTCCCGCAGCGCCCGGCCGGCGAGGAGCCCGGCGGGAGGCAGGCGCGTCGCGCCTCCCTCCTCGCCGATGAAGCCGTGCATCTCGGTTCCCCGGGGGAGCGCGACGAGGAGCGTCGCGTAGCGCTGGTCGCCGGCGCTGAGGACCACCGGGCTCTGGAGGGCCGGCTCCACGTCCTCGACGCCGACGGCTCGGCGGAGGCGCGCGAGATCTTCCGAGGCGACGCCGCGGTCGTAGAACAGCTCGGCGTCCTGTCGCTCGATCTGCTCGAACTGCCTCTCGACGAGGACGTCGACGGTGTCGACCATCCCCCACGATGTGAGAATGAGGACGAGCGCGAGCACGACGCCGCTCGCCGTCGCGAACACGCGCCGCCGGTTGCGCCCGAGCGCGCGGAGCGTCATCCGCCACCGCGCCGGGAGGCGGCGCAGCGGCGGGACGAGGCGCTCGACGAGGCTCGGGGAGCCTCCCGAGGCGGAGGTGACGCTCCGCATCGCCTCGGCAGGAGGCACGCGGGCGGCGCTCGCCGCCGAGAGCCCCGAGGCGGCGAGTCCGCTGAGCAGCGCGATGGCGATGCCGGTGAGCAGCGTGCCGGGGCGCAGCTCGGTCACGGTGAGCGGGATCGACAGCTCGCTGGTGTAGACGTCGGTGACGAGGCCCGCGAGGAGGAGCCCGGCGAGCGCCCCGGCGAGGCCGCCCACGCCGCCGACGAGCGCTCCGTATCCGAGGTAGTGACGCAGGACGGCTCCGCGCGAGAATCCGGCGGCGCGCAGCACGCCGATGATCGATCGCTGGGCGGTGACGAGCCGCCGCATGAGCACGGCGGTCGCGAGCGCCGCGGCGCCGAGGAAGAGGGCGGGGAAGAGGATGCTGAGCTCGGCGAACCCGTCGACGTCCTCCTGAAGCAGCGAGTTCGAGGGCTGCTCCGCGCGTGTGACGACGTCCGCCGCGCCGGCCGACTCTGCGAGACGCGTGAGCCGATCCGTGAGGCGTCCCCCGCCGGCCCCGTCGGCGTACGCGACGAGGACCTGGTCGGGGCCGGCCCCCGCGAGCTCCCGGGCGAGGGGCTCGGGGGCGAAGACGACGCCGAAGTCCTCCGGGGAGACGAAGATCTCCTGGCGGCTCGGGGAGGGCCAGAAGTACTCCGCGGATGCTGCCGTGCCGACGACCTCGAGCCGGCGCGGTCGCCCGTCGCTCCCGATCGCCCGGAGCTCGTCACCGGGTCCCAGCCCGAAGTGCTCGGCCATGTGCTGCTCGACCACCACGCCGCGAGGGCGGGAGGAGGAGATGCGGTCGCCCTCGAGGATCTCGATGCGGTCGACCGCGGCGGGGGCCGAAGGCGGCAGTCCGACGACGCGTCCGCGGAGCTTCGCCTCGTCCACGCGCAGCGAGACCTCCGCCTGCGTCCGCGTCTGCACGTGCGCGACGCCGGGAACGGTGCGTGCAGCCGCCGTGATGGCGCGCGTGTCGCCCCCGCTGATCGTGAGGTCGGCGAACCGCAGCTCCTCGAACGCCCGCTCGTAGGACGCTTCGAGGTTGCGGTAGGCGTCGTACGAGGCGCCGAAGAGCGTCACCCCGAGGAACATCGTCGCGCCGATCGCGAGGAACTGCGCGCGGCGCCGCGCGAGGTCACGCCACAGCTTGCGGCGCAGCGTCCTCATCCGCGGAGACTCACCACTCGAGCTTCTCGGGCGAGACCGGATGGGGGTTGCGCTCGTCCGAGGCGATGCGGCCGTCGCGCATCTTCAGCACGCGATCGGCCATGCGAGCGATCGCGGCGTTGTGCGTGACGAGGAGGATCGTCTGACCGAGCTCGTCGCCGACCTCGCGCAAGAGGGCGAGCACCGAGCGGCCCGTCTCGAGGTCGAGGGCGCCGGTCGGCTCGTCGCCGAGGAGCAGCCGCGGCTCGCCGGCGAGGGCACGCGCGACGGCGATGCGCTGCTGCTCGCCCCCGGACAGCTGCGAGGGGAAGTGGTCGCCGCGGTCGGCGAGTCCGACCCGGGCGACCATGTCCCGCGCACGGTCCCCTCTGCCGGTGAGCTCGGCGACGAGCTCGACGTTCTCGATGCCCGTGAGCGTCGGGATGAGGTTGAAGAACTGGAAGACGAAGCCGACGGTCTCGCGGCGGAACCGCGTCCGCTCCTCCTCGTCGAAGGACGCGATGTCGGTCCCGTCCACCTCGATCCGCCCGGCGCTCGGCGGCTCGATGCCGCCGATGACGTTGAGGAGCGTCGTCTTGCCGGAGCCGCTCGGGCCGAGGAGCACGACGAGCTCGCCCTCCTCGATCTCGAGGTCGACGCCCCGGAGCGCCTCGACCTCGGCGGCGCCCCGTCCATAGCACTTGGAGACCGCGCGGAGCGTGACCATCGGCGCAGCATCGCGGATGCCGTGCCGCCGCGAAGCGGGACGCCGGTCAGCCGCCGCCCTCTGTGAGCGCCACCTCGCCGTCCGGCCCGGTGCAGACGAGCACGACGGGGCGCGTCGCGGCCTCGCCGGACTCGCACGTGAAGCCCTCGATCTCCTGGACCTTCTCGCCCTGGGCGTCGTAAGCGGAGATCGCGGCGAGCGCCGTCTCGCAGGCGACGTCCCCGGCGACGATCTGCACGACGCCGCCGTCGACCTGACCGCACCCGTCGTCCGTCGCCTGCGGCGCGGGGGGCGAGGGATCGAAGGCGCCCTCGGCGTCCGTCTCGAGGTTCGGCCTGGGAGCGTTCGTCGTCGCCTGACCGTCGGGGACCGCGACGGGTGTCGTCTCCTCGTCGTCGCCGCACGCGGCGAGGCCGAGGGTGAGCGCGCAGAGCGCAGCGGTCGTAGCCCGTGCCGTCCTCATGGTGGCCGCAGTGTGCCCAGCGAAGCCGCCTGCGACACGTCTGCGTCGCCCGCGACGACCACGGGTACCACAGCAGCGAGATGTTCGATCAGGGACCGCTTCCGCTCTCGCTCCACGCGATCGCCGACTACGTCGTCGGCGCGGCGCTCGTCGCGGCGCCGTTCATCCTCGGCTTCAGCGACGTCGGCGCCCCGACCGCGCTCGCGATCGTCGCGGGCATCGCCATCATCGTCCTCGCGGCCTGCACCTGCTGGTCGCTGTCGCTCATCGAGGTCGTCCCGGCGCGGCTCCACGCGTCGATCGACCTCCTCCTCGGCGCGCTGTTCGTCGCCGCTCCGTTCCTCTTCGCGTTCAGCGACGACAGCGGGGCCGCGACCGGCCTCTTCATCGCGCTCGGCGTCGTGGGGATCCTCGGGACGATCGCCACCCGCTGGACCGACCGGGTCGCCGCCCACCGCTGATCCGCGCGGGCCGCTCAGGGGCCGACCGACGAGAACATCGCGTGGGAGGTGACGCCGAGCTGCTCGCGCCAGGTGACGAGCGCCTCGCCCGCGGGCGTCCAGGCCGCGCGCGGGACCGCCGACGGCCGCGGCCCCGACAGGGCGGTCGCGGGAGAGAAGCCGCCGTCCTCGCCTCCGGTCGACGCGACGACGCTGCTCGTCACCGGGGGGATCGGCTCGATCTCCTCCGCGGTCTCGAGCCAGGCGACGAGCGCCTGCCGGCCTGGGCCGATCGCGAGGTCGGGCTCCCCGCCGGAGAGGTCGCGCGGTCCGGCGAGGGTCTCGGTGGATGTCCGGGTCGTGCCGTGGACGTGCGTCACCTGGACGCGGTGGCGACCGTCGACCGGGGCCGACCACGCGACGAGCGCGTCGTTGGCGGAGACGTACTCCGCGTCGATGCCGGGGTGCTCGAAGCGCCCGCCGGTCGGCGAGTCGCTCAGCTCGCGGGCACGCCAGCCGGAGAGGCGCGGTCGGACCGCGAGGCCGGCGAGGACGCCGAGGTCGTCGCCGCCGGAGCCGATGTCGTGGGCCTGCCAGGCGATGAGGAAGCGGCCGGCGGCGTCCCCCGTGGCGACGGTCCGCGGCGCGCCGTGCGAAAGCGCGGCGACCTCGGCGACGTCCCGCCAGCGCGGGTCCCCGACCCGTCGGATCCGCGCCTCGATGCGGCGCCCGCTCCCGGTCTTGCGCCACCAGGCGGCCACGACGTCGCCGTTCTCCGCGACGGCGACCGCGGGGTTGCGCGCATAGCTCTTCGACAGGGTCACCACCTTTCCGAACGAGCGGCCGGCGGGCCGGATCGCCGCCTTCACGACGGTCGGGCCCGCGCGGCCCGTCGCCCAGACGGCGGCGGCGCGACCGTCGTCGGAGGCGTCGACCGCGCCGTCGACCGACGGGCCGGCGGCGAGGAGGCGCGAGGGCCCGAAGGTGCCGTCCGAGCGGCCGAAGCGCACGCGGACGTCCCAGTCGCTGGGGAAGCTCTCCCCGCTCGGCCGCAGGGCGAGGAGGATCGCGCGCGTCTGCGCGTAGAGGTCGATGACGGAAGGGCTGATCGCGTCTCGGATCGTCGGCCCCGCCGTCCAGGTGCCGTCGGTCGCACGCGTGGCGGTGCCCTCGACCTGCTCCTCGCCCTCGAAGCGCTCGAGCCAGGTCGCGAGGGCGCCGCCGCGGCCGTCGACGTCGAGCGTCGACTGGAGCGCCCCGGAGGACTCGGAGCCGGGGAGGAGCTGGGGCGGGGCCCACGCCGCGTGGGCGGCAGGGGCGACGGCGAGCATCCCAGCCGCAGCCGCAGCCGCAGCCGCGGCGACGAGGGCACGGGGGCGCGACCGGAGCGACGTCATCGGCCAACTGTCTCAGCGGTCGCGGTTGCGGGGCATCCGTGGGCTCCCGCGGACCACGACGGCTGACTACGCTCGTCTCTCTCCCCGCTCGCCGTAGGGAGCGATCTCGAGGAGGTCCTCGTCGCAGCGGTGGTCGACCTGCAGCGTCGTGTGCTCGATCGAGAAGCGCTCTCGGAGCAGCCGCTCGAGCGCGCGCCGGCGCTCGTGGCAGTCGTCGTCGCGGCCGACGAGGACGTGCGCGCTGAGCGCGGGGAAGCCCGAGGTGACCTCCCAGACGTGGAGGTCGTGGACCTCGACGACGCCGCGCTCGCCGCTCATCGCGCGCCCGATCTCGTCGGCGTCGACCCCCGCCGGAGTGCCCTCGAGGAGGATGCGCCCGGAGTCGCGCACGAGCCTCCAGCCCGAGCGGAACATGAGGACGACGACGACCGAGGCGGCGATCGGGTCGGCGACCCCGACGCCGGTGAGCACGATGACGACGCCGCTGACGATCGCGGCGACCGAGCCGAAGAGGTCCATGAGGACGTGCTGCATCGCGCCCTCGACGTTGAGCGAGCGGCGCTCGGCGCGCGCGAGCGCCCACGCGGCCCCGACGTTGGCGAACGCCCCGATGACGCCCACGGCGATGACGAGGCCGCCCTCGACGTCGGGCGGCTCGGCGAACCGGCGCGCCGCCTCGTAGGCGAGCACCGCGCCGAGCACGAGGAGCGTCGCGCCGTTGATCTGAGCGGAGAGGATCTCCGCCCGGCGCAGACCGAAGGTGAAGGTCCCCGAGCTCGGTCGCGTGGCGAGGCGCGCGGCGACGAGCGCGAGGGCGATCGAGCCGGCATCGGTGAGCATGTGCGCCGCGTCGGTGAGGAGCGCGAGCGAGTTCGCGACGAGGCCCGCGACGACCTCGACGAGCATGAAGCTCGCGATGATCGCCAGGGCGAGCGTGAGCTTCCCGCGGTCGGCGTCCGCGGTCGGCGCGTGCGAGTGGCCGTGGTGGTGCCCGTGCGCCATGTGCATCCAGCCTACGACCCCGATGTGCCGAACCGGATTCCTGTGGCGCTCTGGCGCCACAGGAATCCGGTTCGGCGTCAGAGGAGGGTGAGGGCGACGGCCCCGACGACGTAGAGGCCGAGGATCGCGACGCCCTCGAAGCCGACGCCGCGGCGCTCGCGGCTGATGAGGCCGGCGGCGGCGAGGGCGACGAGGCCGATCGTCCAGCCGACGACGAACAGGTCGTCACCCGTCATCGCGCCGTAGACCGAGCCCTCCTGGTAGACGGCGTCCCCGGCGGCGACGAAGAGCACGTCGAACGCGTTGCCCCCGATGATGCCGCCGATCGCGAGCGTGAGGGCTCCTGCGCGGACCGCGGCGACGGCGGTGACGAGCTCGGGAAGCGACGTCGCGATGCTCGTGAAGAACGTCCCGACCACCGTGGACCCGAGGCCCGTCTCCTCGATGATCCGCAACCCGCTCTGCCCGACGGCCCACCCCGCGGCGGCGAGCACCGCCGCGAGGGCGGCGAAGCGCAGCCAGAGCGCACGCGTCGACGAGTCGGCCTCGGCCTGCTCGTCGGGCTCGTCCTCCACCGTCTCGTCGGTGCGGCGCGGCTCCCACATCTGGCGCTTGCCGACCTCCCGGCCGAGACGCAGCCCGTAGGCGTAGACCGCGACGAGCGCGAACGAGGCGGGGTGGAGGCCGAGCACCGTCGTGTCCGGGCCGCTGGCGCCCATGAGCACGATCGCGAGGAGGAGCACCATGAGGACGGCGGAGAAGACGTTCGTCAGCGACGCCGCCGCGTGCTCGAGGTTGACGCCGCGGTACGCGACGTCGGCGGCGACGATGAACGCCGTCTGCGCGGCGATGCCCCCGACGGAGTTGCTCACCGCGAGGCTCGCATCGCCCTCCGCGGCGGCGACGACGCTCACGACGAGGCCCGACAGCGAGGTGGCCGCGCCGAGGACGACGGCTCCCGCGATCGCCTCGCCGAGCCCGGTGCGGTCCGCGAGCGCGTCGACCGTCTTCGCGAGACGGGTGCCCGTCAGGCCGATGACGAGCGCCGCGACCGCGAAGACGGTGATCGCGACGCCGAGAGGCCATGTCTCGGCGATGTCCACGGTGCCCTGGCTCTACCCGGTCGGCGGCCGTCTCCCGCACGCATCGTCCTGGCCGGACGCGGCGTCCGGCGAGCTTCTCGGGTCTGTTCACGCACGTTAAGCTCGTGCGTCCCGGCCCACATGAGGAGAGCACCGATGACCGACGTGTCCGACACCACCGCCGACGCCCCGAGGACGATCCCCGTCGAGGACCCCGCGCGCGGGACGACGATCCGCGAGGTGCCCGTCATGGACGCGGCCGCCGTCCGCGCGCTCGCGACCCGGGCGCGCATGGCGCAGACCGGCTGGCGCGAGACGAGCTTCGACGAGCGCGCGGAGATCCTGCGTCACATGCGCCGCTGGCTCGTGCGCAACAGCGACCGGATGATCCGGACGATCTGCTCGGAGACGGGCAAGACCTACGAGGACGCGACGCTCGAGGTGAGCATCGCGATCGAGAGCTTCACCTTCTGGGCGCGGCACGCCCAGAAGTACCTCGCCGACGAGAAGGTGCGCCCGGGCTCGCTGTTCCTCCTCGGTCGCCGCGTGCGCGTCCGCTACGAGCCGGTCGGCCTCGTCGGCGTCATCGGCCCGTGGAACTACCCGCTCGTCAACGCCTTCTGCGACTCCGTCCCCGCCCTCATGGCCGGCAACTCGGTGCTCCTCAAGCCGTCCGAGGTGACCCCGCTCACCGCGCTCCTCGTGAAGGAGATGGCCGATGCCGCGGGCCTCCCGCAGGACGTCCTCTCGATCGCGACGGGGGACGGCGAGACGGGCGGCGCGGTCGTCGACGCCGCGGACTACGTCATGTTCACGGGCTCGACCCGGACCGGCCAGAAGGTGATGGAGCGCGCGTCGAAGACGCTCACCCAGGTCTCGCTCGAGCTCGGCGGGAAGGACGCGATGGTCGTCTGCGCCGACGCCGACATCGATCGCGCCGCGAACGCCGCCGCGTACTACGGCCTCCTCAACGGCGGCCAGGTCTGCATCTCCGTCGAGCGGATCTACGTCGAGGAGCCGGTGCACGACGAGTTCGTCCGCAAGCTCGTCGAGAACGTCCGTCAGCTTCGCCAGGGCGTGCCGGGCGACCCCGGCACCGTCGAGGTCGGCGCGCTCACCTTCGCGCCCCAGCTCGACATCGTCGACTCGCACGTCAAGGACGCGGTCGCGAAGGGCGCGAACATCGAGATCGGCGGGAAGCCGGGTGCGGGTCCCGGCCGCTTCTACGAGCCCACCGTCCTCACCGGCGTCACCCACGACATGACGTGCATGCGCGACGAGACGTTCGGCCCGACCGTCCCGGTCATGAAGGTGCGCGACGTGGAGGAGGCCATCGCGATGGCCAACGACTCCGAGTACGGCCTCCAGGCGAGCGTCTGGACGAAGGACCGCGCGAAGGGCGAGAAGCTCGCCGAGCGCATCGAGGCGGGCGCGGTCGTCGTCAACGACGCGATGCTCAACTACGCCGCGTTCGGCGCCCCCATGGGCGGCTGGAAGTCCTCGGGCGTCGGCTCCCGGCACGGAGCCAACGGCATCCGCAAGTACTGCAAGACGCAGACGATCATGTCCGCGCCCTTCGCGCTGAAGAAGGACGTGAACATGTACCCGTACGCGCCGTGGCGGTCGAAGCTCCTCCTCCGCCTCGTGCGCGCGGTCTACTCGCGCTGACCGAATCGCCAACCTCTCCTGACGAAACTCACCGTCAGCGTGAGTTTCGTCAGGTCGGGGGTGGCTACGGGAAGGCCGGGATCGGGCCGCGGGCGCTGTCGACCGTCGGCGGCCCCTCGACGTCCGGCTCGGGCGGGGCGGTGTAGGGCGGCGACTTCGGGCGCGGCTCGCCGCCGGGGAACGCGAGCCGGACGATCGTCCGCTGGACCATGCCCCACTGCCTGAAGAACGGGCCCGTGTTGTACGGGAGGCCGAACTCCTCGCAGACCGCCTTCACCTGCGGCGCGATCTCCTTGTAGCGCGAGCTCGGCATGTCCGGGAAGAGGTGGTGCTCCACCTGGTAGCCGAGGTTGCCGCTCATGAGGTGGAACGTGTCGCCGCCCTCGATGTTCGCCGCGCCGATGAGCTGGCGGACGTACCACGCGCCGCGGCTCTCGTCCGCCGCCTCCTCCTCGGTGAACGTGTACGCCTGGTCCGGGAAGTGGCCGCAGAAGATGATCGCGTGGGACCACACGTTGCGCACGACGTTCGCCGTGAAGTTCGCGGCGAGCGTCTTCTTGAAGCCCTTGCGCCCGCTGAGCGCGGGGAACGCGATGTAGTCCTTGACGATCTGCCGCAGGCCCTTGCCCGCGATGCCCTTCAGCTCCTGCCGGAGGACCTTCGGGTCCTTCTCGCCGCGCCGGATCGCCTCGAGGTCGAGGTCGTGGAGCGCGACCCCCCACTCGAAGGCGAGCATGAGCAGGACGTTGTAGAGCGGCTGCGCGAGGTAGACCGGCTCCCACTTCTGCTTGGGGTCCACCCGCATGATCTCGTAGCCGACGTCCTTGTCCTTGCCGACGACGTTCGTGTACGTGTGGTGGAGGTAGTTGTGGGAGTGCTTCCACGAGGCGGCGGTCGAGGCGGTGTCCCAGTCCCACGTCGAGGAGTGGATGTTCGGGTCGTTCATCCAGTCCCACTGGCCGTGCAGGACGTTGTGCCCGATCTCCATGTTCTCGAGGATCTTCGCGACCGAGAGGCCCGCCGTCCCGAGGATCCAGGCCGGCGGGTACCGGGACGCCATGAGCACGATGCGCGAGAGCGCCGCGAGCCGGCGGTGGAAGACGATGACCCCCCGGATGTACTGCGCGTCGCGCTCGCCGAGGTCGGCGCGGACCTCGTCGTGGATCGCGTCGAAGCGGCGACCGATCTCCTCGAGCTGCTCGGGCGACAGCCGTCGGAGGGGGTGGTTCGGGTCCTCGCTGGTGTACGTCGCGGTCGTGCCGGGCATGATGCCCTCCTCTCGCGAGCCCCTGCTCAGAGCTCGATCTCGACGTGGCCTTCAGGTGCGTTGACGCAGGTGCGGATGGTCTGGCCGACCTCGCCGCCGAGCTCGCCCGTCCGCAGATCGCGGACCTGGCCCTCGAGCAGCTTGCCGACGCAGGTGTGGCAGATGCCGAGCCGGCAGCCGTAGGGGAGGCAGGCCCCCGCCTGCTCGCCGCCGACGAGGATCGAGACGCCGACGTCGCAGCTCGCCTCGACGTCGGTGACGCGGAAGCGGACGGTGCCGCCGGAGCCGACGTCGGCGTCGCCGGTGCCGATGATCGGCTGGAAGCGCTCGAGGAAGAGCCGCTGCGGATCGCCCTCGTCCGACCAGTGCTGCTCCATGGCGTCCATGAGCTCGCGCGGGCCGGACATGAACGTCTCGCGCTCGCGCCAGTCGGGGACCATCTCGGTGAGCCGCTCGGCGGTGAGGCGCGGGCCCTCGCTCGTGAGGTTCTCGACGAGCGTGTAGCCGGCTTCCTCGCGGTCCATCCTGCGCAGCTCGTCGCCGAAGATGACGGCCGCGCGTGACCTCTCGCAGTGGACGTGCATGACGTCGCGCAGCACCCCGCGGCGCAGGAGCTCGCGGAGCATCGCCCAGACCGGGGTGATGCCGCTTCCCGCGCTGAGGAGGAGCACGCGCTCGGGCAGCGGCTCGGGGAGGCGGAACTCCCCCTCCACCGCACCGAGGTAGACCATCGCGCCGCGGGCGATCTCGCGCGTGAAGTAGGGGGACATCCGGCCGTCCTCGACGCGCTTCACGGTCACCGAGACGAGGCCCTCCGGGTGATCGGGGTCGGACGTGATCGAGTAGGCGCGCCAGTGCCGCACGCCGTCGAGCTCGGCGCCGATGCGGAGGTACTGGCCGGGCCGGTGGCCGGGCCAGGGGAAGCTCGGCTTCACGACGATCGTCGCCGCCTCCTCCGTCTCGGGGACGACTCGGACGACCGTTCCGGTGAGCTCGCGCGCCGACCAGCGCGGGTTGATGAGCGCGAGGTAGTCGTCGGGGACGAGCGGCGTCGTGATCGCCTTCGCGAGGCGCATGAGGCGCCGGCGGACGGCGGGGACGGTGGGCTCGGCGGCGCGCTCGACCATGACATCGATCAATGTAACCGTTGTCGGGCCCGGGCAAACGCGCGGTCCGCACTCGACACCATGTCTGGCTGCGCAGCCAGTTCCGATAAGGTGCCGCCCGTGCTCGGGGGGATCGCCGAACTGACGTGGCGCCGGCCGCGCCTCGTCCTCGCTGTCGTCGCGGTCTTCGCGGTCATCGCCGGCGCGGTCGGCTACGACGTCGAGCACGACCTGCAGGCCGCGGGGTTCACCGACAGCTCGTCGGAGTCCGAGCGCGCGACCGCGGAGCTGCGCGAGGCGCTCGGCTACGACCCGACGCCCGCGATCGTCGCGCTCGTGCGGGACCCGGACGGCGATCGCCTCGATCTCGAGGACCCAGCCGTCCGCGAGGAGGTCGGCCGCGTCGCCGAGCGCCTCCGGTCGGTCGAGCACGTCGGCGACGTCGTCGACCCGCTCACCGACCCGCGGGGCGTCAAGAACGTCGCGTCCGACGGCCGGTCGCTCGTCATCACCGCGTTCCTCTCGGCGCAGGACGTCGAGGACGTCGGCGGCGACGCGGCGGTCGAGGCGAAGGAGAAGGCGACCTCCGACGTCCTCGACGTCACCTTCGCGGGCTTCGCGCCGACGTTCAAGGAGACGGAGCAGCAGGCCCGGCGAGACCTCACGAACGCCGAGCTCATCGCGTTCCCGGCGCTCACGATCCTGCTCCTCCTCGTCTTCCGCAGCGTCGTCGCCGCCGTCATCCCGCTCCTCATCGGGGTCCTGTCGATCCTCGGGGTCTTCCTGTTCCTCAGCCTCATGTCGCGGCTGGTGGACACGTCGCTCTTCGCGCTCAACCTCTCGACCGCTCTCAGTCTCGGACTCGCGGTCGACTACGCGCTCCTCCTCATCTCCCGATATCGGGAGGAGGCCGACACCCATGGCCACGGCCGCGAGGCGCACCGCCGGATGGTCGTCGGCGCGGGTCGCGGCGTGCTCTTCTCGGGCCTCACGGTCGCCGCTGCGATGGCCGCCCTCGTCGTCATGCCGCAGCGCTTCCTCTACTCGATCGGCGCGGCCGGAGCGGCGGTCGGCCTGCTCGCCGTCGTCCTCGCGCTCCTCGTCGTCCCGTCGCTCGTCGCCGTGCTCGGGCCGCGCATCGAGGCGCTCTCCCTCCGGCGCGGGTCCTCGGTCGCGGCGATCTCCCCCGGGTGGTACCGCCTCGCCCGCGACGTCATGCGCCGTCCGGGGCTCGTCGCGGCCGCGAGCGCCCTCATCCTCCTCGCGTTCTCGGCGCCGGTGGCCGTGGCCGAGCTCACCGGGCCGGCCGCGAGCACGGTTCCCGAGGGTCAGCCGTCGTACGAGCCGAACGCGTACATCGGCGACCGCTACCCGCGCGACGTCACCGAGGCGATCACGGTCTCCGTGCGCGGGGACGTCTCGGATGTGCGGCTCGCCGCCCTGCGCGACCGCATCGCGGGGACGTCCGGCATCGGCTCGGTGACGCCCTTCACCCGCGCCTCGCCGGACCTCGCCTTCACGATGGCCGCGGCGACGGGGCCGGCCCTCGACGACGCCGCGCAGGACGCCGTCCGCGAGATCCGCGACCTCGCGCCGCCGGCGAGGTCCGACCTCCTCGTCACCGGCAACACCGCGCGGTTCCTCGACCAGAAGGAGAGCCTCGTCCGCAACGCGATCATCGTCGCGGTGCTCATCGTGCTCGGCACGGGCGTGCTCATCTTCCTGCTCACGGGCTCCGTCATCCTGCCCATCAAGACGCTCGTCATGAACGTCGTCACCCTCGCCGCGACGCTCGGGATCGTGCTCCTCGGGTTCCAGTACGGGCTCCTCGAGACGCCGTTCGCCTATCCGGGACCGGACGCGGTCGAGATCATCAGCCTCGCCTTCCTCTTCGCCGTGACGTTCGCCCTCGCCACCGATTACGCGGTGCTCGTCCTCGCCCGCATCAAGGAGCAGCACGAGAGCGGCGCGTCGACCGAGGACGCCGTCGCTCTCGGCATCGCGCGCACCGGCCGGATCATCACCGCGGCGGCGGCGATGATCGCCGTCGTCTTCCTCGCGTTCGCGGTGAGCCCGATCTTCTTCATGAAGCAGATCGCGGTCGGTGCGGCGGTCGGGGTCATCATTGACACGACGATCGTCCGCGCGCTGCTCGTGCCGGCTCTCATGCGCCTCTTCGGCGAGTGGAACTGGTGGGCTCCGGCGCCGCTGCGGCGCTTCCACGCGCGATTCGGCCTGCGCGAGGGCTGAGCGCCTCTCGCGGGGCGACCCACCCCGCTCTACGATGACGCTCGCCGGCCGGGCCGGCGGGACGAGAGATGACATCGATCGCGCGAGAGCAGGACGGAATCGTCGTCGAGATGCTCGGCGGCTTCCGCCTGCGCCGGGAAGGCCGGGAGGTCGTCGAGGACGACTTCGCCACGCGCCGCGCCCACGAGCTCGTCGCGCTGCTCGCGCTCTCCGCGGAGCGGCGGCTCGTCCGCGACGTCGTCCTCGAGAGGCTGTGGCCGCACCTCGCCCCCGACCGCGCCGCGGCGAACCTCCGCAAGGCCGCCCATCACGCACGACGTGCGCTCGGCGACGACGACGCCGTCGTCCTGCGCGGCGGTCGCGTCGAGCTCTTCCCCGGGCACGCCGTCCGCACCGATCTCGACGCGTTCCTCGCCGACGGCGGCGCCGCCCTGGCGGCGGACGACGCGGCGGCGTGCGCCGACGTCGCGGCGCGCTGGACCGGTGACGTCCTCCCGTCGGCGCCCTACGAGGAGTGGACCCAGGACGCGCGGCGGCGCGCGCGCTCGCTCGCCTGCGAGCTGCTCGCGCGCGCCGGCGAGTGGGAGAGGCTCGCCGAGCTCGATCCGACCGACGAGACCGCCTGCCGCGAGCTCATGCGCGCGGCGATCGACGCGGGACGACGGCACGTCGCGATCCGCCGCTACGAGCGTCTGCGGGTCGCGATGGTCCGCGAGCTCGGCGCGCAGCCGGACGCGGAGACCCGCGCGCTCTACGAGGAGTGCACCGCCGGGGTGCGCCTCGGCGAGTCCGCCTTCGTGGGCCGCGCCGACGAGCTGGCGAGCGCGATGCGGATGCTCGGCGCGGGGCCGGCGGCCGAGACGAGCGCCCTCCTCGTCCGCGGGCCGACCGGGATCGGGAAGTCGGCCTACTGCCGCGAGCTGACCCACCGGGCGGCGGAGGGCGGCTGGCGCGTCGTCGGCGTGACGGGCGTCCCGTCGGGCCCGCCGTACGGGCCGGTCGGAGCCGCGATCGAGCAGCTCCTCGTCGACGGTCGCGAGGCGCTCGCCGCGCTGCCCGCCCGCACCCGGGCGATCCTCGCGGAGCTCAGCCCGCTCGTCGGCCCCGCCGAGCCGCTGGAGGGCCCGCTCACCCGGCACCAGGTCGTTGGCGCGCTCCGGCGCGCGCTCGCCCTCGGCGGCGTCGTGCCGACGGTTCTCCTCGTCGAGGACGCCCACGCTCTCGACGAGGCGACGGCGGACGTCCTCCACCAGCTCGTCGCGGGCGGGGGCGGCCCGCTCGTCGTCGTCCTCGCGTCGCGATCCGAGCGGATGCGCACGAGCCTTCCCCACGGCCTGCTCGAGCTCGCCCGCTGCGAGCGCACCGACGTCCTCGAGCTGGGCCCGCTTCCCGACGAGGAGGTCGCCGAGCTGGTCGCGCGGGAGGAAGCGCCGCTCGGCGACGAGGAGGTCGCGCGCATCGTCGCCGCCTCGGACGGCCGGCCGTTCTTCGCCCTCGAGCTCGCGCGGGCGCGGGCGACCGGCGGCGCGGAGGCGCTCCCGCCGACGGCGCGCGCGGCGATCACCGACCGCTTCGTCGGCGTCGACCCCGAGACGATGGACGTCCTCGCGATCCTCGCGGTCGCCGCCGACGAGCTCGACCTCGCGACGGTGCTCGCGCTCACGGGCCTCGACGAGGACCCCGCGTTCGCGCTGCTCGACGAGGCGCTCGAGCGCGGCGTGCTCGTCGTCGCGGGCACCCGCTACCGCTTCCGCCACGACCTCGTCCGCCAGGCACTCGTCGAGGCGATCCCTCCGCACCGGCGGGTGGTCCTGCATCGCACGGCGGCGGGCCGGCTCGCCGCGGCGGGCGCGCCGCCCGCGCTCATCGCCGACCACTGGCTCGCGGGAGGACGACCCGAGGAGGCGGTCGCGTGGCTCCTCACCTCGGCGCGCGAGGCGAAGGCGATCGGCGCGTTCGCCGACGGCCTCGCGCAGGTCGAGCGGCTGCTCGCGCACGACGACGCGCACCTCGAAGGGCTGACGCTGCGCGCCGAGCTCCTCGACGCCCTGGGCGACGGCCGCGCGCCGGAGGCCTACGCTCGCGCGGCAGCGGCCATCGGCGATCCGGAGGCGCAGGAGCTGCGCGCCCGGCAGGCGCTCGCGGAGATCAAGGCGAGCGACCCCGCGCGGGCGCTCCGGACGCTCGAGGGCACGCGGCCCCGCACGACCGTCGGGCGGCTCGCGGAGGCGCTCACCTTGTGCGCCGCCGCGGCGATCGGCTTCAACCCCGACGCAGAGACCGCGGCCGCGAAGGCGGAGGAGGCGCGCCTCCTCGCCATCGAGCTCGGGGAGCCGGAGGCGATCCTCGACGCGACGTGGGCGCATGCGCTCGCCGCGCATGCGAAGGGCGAGCTGCCGACCCGCCTGCGGGACTACCTCCGGGAGACGCGGGACCTCCCGGCGCTGGCGTCCCGGGTCTTCGACGGGCAGCTCTGCGTCACCGAGCGGATGCTCTACGGCGGCCTCCCCAACGACGAGATCATCGCGTTCGCCGACGCGCTCGCGAGCGAAGCGCGCCGGCTCGGCGCGGCCCGGGGCGAGGCGTTCGCCCACACGCTGCGGGGCGAGGCGGCGATCCTCGCCGGCCGCCTCGACGAGGCCGACGCCGATTTCGCAGAGGGTGCGCGGCTCCACGGCCGCATCGGCGCGGTCGCCGGAGAGGCGCTGTCCCTGCTCGGCCGCGCCCAGGTCGCGCGCTACCGCGGCCATCCCGAGGTCGCGCGAGCGTTCCTCGCCGACGCGCTCGTCATGGCCCGCGAGTCGGAGGTCGGCCACCACACCCTCGACCGCGTCTACGGCGCGATCGTCGCGGCGGCGGGCGATCCCGAGCACGGGCTGGACGCCGTCCGCGACGCGGAGACGGCGATCCGCGGGCCCGCCGAGACGTGCCCGACGTGCCGGATCGCGTTCATCGTCCCGGCGGCGATCGCGGCGGCGCGGGCCGGCGATCTCGAGCGCGCCCGGCGCTACGCCTCCGACTGCGACCGCGCGATCGAGGTCATCGCGCTCCCGCCCGCGTGGAGCGCGGCGGTCGAGGAGGTGCGGGGATGGCTCGCGAACGCCGAGGGTCGTCGCGACGAGGCCCGGTCCCGCTTCGGCGCGGCCGCCGAGGGCTTCGCCGCATGGAGCCAGCCGCTCGACGCGGAGCGCTGCCGCGCCCTCGCCCGCGGGTAGGGAACGTCCGAGGAACGCGCGTTGGCGACGGTGGGCCCCACCACGACACCGACAGGAGGCGCACCATGCGTTCCATCCCGCTCGACCAGATCCCCGTCGTCATCGAAGACGGCGACCTGCGCGTCCGGCTGCTCGACCAGGACGGCATGTCCATCGGCCACTTCCGGCTCCCCGCCGGGACCGATCTGCGCGGCGCGACGGCCGGGCTCCCGGACGACCTCTGCCCGTGCCCGCACTGGGGCTACATGATCAAGGGCCGGATCCGGATGCACACGAAGGACGGCCATCAGGACTTCGCCGCCGGCGAGGCGTTCTACTGGGCCGCCGGTCACGCGCCCGAGGCGCTCGAGGACAGCGAGTACGTCGACGTCTCCCCGACGCACGAGTTCGCGCCGGTCATCGCGCACCTCACGGGCGGCGCGACGACGACCGTCCCCGCCTGAGTGACTCCGCCGCGAGACGCAGGAACGTGGCCGCAACGGTCACGAACCTGCGTCTCGCGTGAGGACGCGCTTCTCTGAACGGTTCCGTACACTCGGCCCGCACTCGACGGGGAGGGGCCGGGGATGGAGCCGCAGGGGAAGACACGCGAGCACGGACGCACGCCGCGACGGAGGCGGGGGCTGCTCGTCGCGCCCCTCGTCGGGCTGGCGCTCGCCGTGCCGGTCGTCCAGGCGGCCTCGACGCAGCTGAACGACCTCCTCGCGCTCGGGAAGGGGGGCGGCCAGTCGATCGAGAAGGCCCCGCTGCGCGCGATCGAGGAGCCGCCGTACGCGCCGACGCCGCAGGTCGACTGCCTCCCCGGCTCCCGTCCCGAGCCCGGGATCCAGGGCCGCGTCCCCGCGGGTGCGGCGCGCAACGGCCTGCACTGCAACGCCGAGATCGTCGGGCGGCACGGGAAGTCCGGCGGCTTCAAGGTCCTGCGCTACACCGACCGCTCCGGCCGCGAGTGCGCCTACTACGACACGGCGCTGCTGTTCCCGGTGAACGCGCTCAAGTTCGGGGGCGACTCGCTCGGCGTCCAGGTCCTCGACATGTCGGACCCCACGAACCCGCGGCAGACCGCGACGCTCACCGAGATCCCGATGATGTCGCCGCACGAGTCGCTCACGCTCAACCGCGAGCGCGGGCTGCTCGCGGCCGTGCTCGGCAACCCGGCGACCTATCCCGGCCTCGTCTCGATCTACGATCTCAGCGAGGACTGCCGCACGCCGGTGCTGAAGTCGACGCGGCTCGTCGCGCGCTTCGGGCACGAGAGCGGCTTCTCCGAGGACGGCAAGACGTTCTACGCCGCGGGCACGGCGACCGAGTCGGTCACCGCGATCGACGTCACCGACCCCGCCACCCCCCGCGTCCTCTGGCAGGGGCAGATCGCCTCCCACGGCCTCGGCCTCAGCGACGACGGCAACCGCGCGTACCTCGCCGATCCGGGAGGCGAGATGGTCGTCCTCGACACGAGCGAGATCCAGGCGCGCCGACCCGATCCGCAGGCGCGCGAGATCAGCCGGTCGACGTGGGAGCGCGCGTCGATCCCGCAGAACGCGATCCCGTTCCGCGTCGGCGGCGCGCCGTACATCCTCGAGATCGACGAGTACACCGCCGGCACGACGGGTGGCGGCGGCCGCGACACCGTCGGCGCCGCGCGCATCATCGACATCTCCGACGAGACGAGACCGCGCGTCCTGTCGCACCTCCGTCTCGAGGTGAACGAGCCGGAGGCCCACCGCGCCGCGGCCGGCGATCCCGGTGCGGCGAGCCCGGTCCAGGGGTACGCGGCCCACTACTGCGACCTCGACTCGCGCGTGGACCCGACGGTCGTCGCGTGCTCGTTCATCGCCTCCGGCCTGCGGGTCTTCGACATCACCGAGCTCGAGAAGCCGAAGGAGATCGCCTACGTCGTCGCGCCGACGAAGGCCGTCGCCGAGACGTTCGGCCAGGAGTCGAGCTTCGCGATGTCGAAGCCGGAGGTCGTGAGGGACCGGCGTGAGATCTGGTACTCCGACGGCGCGAGCGGCTTCTACGCCGTCCGCGTCGCGCCGGAGGTCTGGCCCGCGGAGCGTCCCCGGTGCGCGGCCCGCTCGCGGCGCTTCGTTCGGCTGCGGACGCCGAAGGGCGCGAAGGTCGTGCGCACGAGCGCGCGGTTCGACGGCCGGCGGGCGAGGGTCGTCCGCCGCAAGGGCCGCCTCGGCGTCGTCGTCGACCTGAGGGAGCGCGCGCCCGGGACCTACCGCCTGTCCGGCACGATCCGGACGAAGACGGGCAGGGTCGTGAAGACGCGGCGGTCCTACCGCGTCTGCGCGGGCTGAGGCGCCGCGGCCCCGGCCTCCTCCTCGCGCATCACCTCGGAGATGCGCCGGCTGCCGACGGTGTCGGTGAGCCCGTGGGCGACGATCGACGCGAGGATCGTCGCGGCCGCGATCTCGAAGACGAGCGTCTTGTCGGGCGCCGACGAGTGCAGCGCGAAGAGCGCGAAGAGCATCGAGGCGATGCCCTTCGGGCCGAACCACGCGATGAAGCGCCGCTCGGCGCGATGGAGGTCCGTCCCGTGGAGCGCGACGAGCACGGACGCCGGGCGCGCGACGACGAGCGCGAAGACCGCGAAGGCGGCGAACGTCAGGAGATGGTCGCTCAGGCCGATGTCGATGACGAGTGCGCCGAACACGACGAACGCGACGAGCTGCAGGACGTTGAGGAGGTTCTCGTTGCGGCGGTGGAACATCTCGGGACCCTCGTCCCGCAGGAAGGCGAAGGCCGCCCCGCCGACGAACGCCGCGATGAAGCCGTTCCCGTGGATGAGCTCCGCGCCCCCGTAGGCGAGACCGGCGGTGCCGAGGAGGATCATGCCCTCGTAGGTGTCCGTGATCGCGCGGTCCGGGAGGAGTCCCACGAGACGACCCGACGCGAGGCCGATGACGAGGCCCGCGACGAGGCCGATGAGCGTCTCGACGGCGAGGTCCCCCGCGGTCGAGAGGACCTCGGCGCCGCCCGGGGCGCTGAGCGCGACGAAGAAGAGGACGAACGGGAGGGCGAGACCGTCGTTGAGCCCCGATTCGAGGTTGAGCGTCTGCCGGACGCGGCGCGGGACGTCCTCGGAGGCGACGAGCGCCGAGGTGACGACGGGATCGGTCGGGGAGAGGATGAAGCCGACGAGGAACGCCTCCGCCCACGAGAGGTCGCCGAAGAGCGTCTTCGCGGCGAGCGCCAAGATCGCCGCGTTGAGCGGCATCGCGAGCACGAGCGCGCGGGCGACGGCGCTCCAGTGATGGCGGAGCAGATCGTGCTCGACGAGCAGCCCGTCCGCGAAGAGCGTGACGAGCAGGACGATCTCGACGATGACGATGAGGCTCTCGGCCTCGGTGCTGACGCCGAGGACGCCCGTCCCGGTGAGGAGGGCGCCGGCGGCGACGGCGAGGACGGTGAGCGAGAGCACCGTCCGGTGCACGAGGCCGGAGACCGCGGCCGCCGCGACGAGGAGGACCCCGAGCGCGGCGGAGGCAGCGGGAAGTCCGATCTCCATGACGAGATGGTGGCGGGTCGCCCCTGAGGACGACCCGCCACCAGGCTCCTACGGCGTCGTCGGCGTCGTCGGGCTCGTCGGGGTCGTCACGGTCTGGGTCTGGGTCTCCGTCTCCGTCTCCGTCTCGGTCTCCGTGCGCGTCGGCGGCCGGACGACGTCGGTCTCGGTCTCCGTCTCGGTCTCGGTCTCCGTGTCGGTCGTCGTCTCGGTCTCGGTCGTCGTCACGGTCTGCGTGTCGGTCGGCCGCCCGCTCGTCACGTCGATCTCGCCGCGGATGTCGTCGGGCTGGTTCGCGTCGTAGATCGCGTAGGTGCCCGGATCGAGCGTCACCCGCAGGATCGCGTCGGCGCCGGGGTCGATGTCGTCCGTGCGGTCGACCTCGCCCTCGTCGCCCTCGACGACGACGGCGTGCGGCAGGTCGCCCTCGTTGGAGATCTCGAAGCGCACCTCGCCGTCGCTCACCTGGATGTCGGCCGGATCGAAGCCCGTGTCGTTCACGAGGAGGTCGACGGTCTGCGGGTCGGTGGGGGTCTCCTCGTCCTCGTCGTCGCTGCATGCGGCCACCCCGAATCCGAGGGCGAGGCCGAGCAGCAGAGCGACGAGCAGCTTGGGTCCTGGGAAGTTGCTCATGCCGCGGTCGGTGCCCCGCAGGGGCGCTCCGAAACGCGGAGCGCTCACCGTCCGGACGGATGACCGGCACGCCGCCGCGTCTCAGCGAGGGCGGTTCCGGGCATGCGTCACCCATGCGCGACATCGACCTCCACCTCGATCCCAACGAGGCCTCCGACCTCTGTCCCGTCTTCGACGACGCGGCGCTCGCCGCGCAGGGCTGGGACCGCGCGTTCGTCACCGTGCTCGACGAGGCCTCGGTCGCCGACGCGATCGCGCTCGTCGTCCACGACGCGACGGCCGACGAGGAGGAGGGCTGGTCGTGCCGGTCGGTCGCGCTCTCACCGACGGCGAAGGGCAAGACCGAGGACGCCGAGGCGTGCGCCGCCCACGACGGATGGGTCTACGTGCTCGGCTCGCAGTTCGGCAAGAAGGACGGCCCTCTCCAGCCGCGCCGGTCCTTCGCCGCCCGCCTGCGCGAGTCCGACCTTCTCGCCGCCTCGGACGGCAAGAAGGTCCCGCTCGAGCTCGCGCGCCTGCGCTTCGGGCTCCATCGCGCCGTCAACGACGCGCTCGCCGCCGCGGAGCCCGGGCTCGACCTCCTGCCGCTCGGGCCGCGGACGCGCGAGGCGTACATCGACGCGACGATCCGCCGTGGGGCCGAGAAGAAGAAGAGCTGGTCGGGCCGACTGCTCTCCTCCGACCACCCGATCAACGTCGAGGGCTGCGCGTTCCGCCCGAGCGGCCGCCTGCTCCTCGGGCTCCGCTATCCCGTCACGGCCGGCGGCCACCCGATCCTCGTGGAGCTCGAGGACCCCGCCGCCCTGTTCGACGACCCGGACTCGCCGCCCCGCTGCTCGCACGTGTGGTTCCTCGAGAACGTCGGCAGCACCGACACGCCGATGGGGGTCCGCGCGCTCCATTCCCACGGCGGCGACCGCTTCGACGCGGTCGTCGGCAACCTCGACTCGGCCGGGAAGGGCGCGACCGTCCTCGAGGACCATCCCGCCGGCCGCGAGGCGACCTCGCAGCACGTCCGCTTCGAGCTGCCGGCCTTCGCGGCCGCTGGGGCGGTCGAGGCGGAGGCGATCCGGGACTTCGACGACTTCCGCCGGATCGAGGGCCTCGTCGTCGACGACGCCGGGCGCTCGCATTACGTCATCGACCACGACGGCCGCGTGGACCTGAGGATCGCGGCGGCCTAGGGGTCTCCGCTCGGGCTCGGCCTCAGCCGGCCTCGACCGGGAGCGCCTCGGCGAGGCGGGGCGCCGTGGCGTGGCCCGCCCTCCAGCCCACGACCGCGGCTCCGACGAGGAGGACGATCGCGAGGGCGAGGAACGACCACCGCCAGCCGGCGAGCACGCCCTCGCGCATGACCGCGGCCGCCGGAGTGTCGAGGGCCGCCGCCGGTGAGTCGAGGACCGCGGCGGCGAGGGCGTCGGGGACGGCGCCGAGGCGGTCCTCGACGGCGCCGCGGTAGGCGCTGTTGAACGCCGATCCCGCGACGGCGATGCCGAACGACGCTCCCAGCTCCCGCGTGAGGTCGTTGACCGCCGAGGCGACGCCCTGCTTCGCCGCCGGCACGGCGTCGATGATGAGCTCCGTCGGGGGCGCCATCGCGAGCCCCATGCCGCACCACATGACCGCCGCGCCTGCCGCGAACGTCCAGTAGGTCGCGACGTCCGCGGCCGCGAGCCCGGCGCAGATCGTCGTCCCCGCCGCGGCGAGCAGCAGTCCGGCGACGATCGTCTCCCGGGGGCCGATGCGGTGGGCGATGCGGGGGCTGAACGGCGTGAGCACGAAGCCGATGCACGGCGGGACGATGCCGAGCGCGGCCTCGAACGGACTCATGCCGAGCACGTAGCTCTCGTACTGGAACGCGAGGAAGACGAGCCCGAAGTGGGCGAGGAACATGACGAAGAGGGCCGCCGAGGCCGCGCCGAAGCGCGGGTCGGCGAGGAGGCGGACGTCGAGCATCGGCTCGGCCACGCGCCGTTCCCAGGCGATGAAGGCGACCAGGAGGGCGATGCCCGCGCCCGCGGCGAGCAGCGTCCCGCCGCTCGTCCACCCGTGCACGGGCGCCTCGGTGACGGCGAGCGTGAGACCGCCGACGGCGCCGATCGAGGCGACGACGCCGACGGGGTCCATCGTGACGCCGTGCTCGCCGCGGGTCTCGGGGACGACCGCGACCGTGAGGGCCGTGAGGACGACGACGATGCCGGCGAGGACGAGGAACGCCGCCTGCCACGTCGCGACGTCGGCGATCGCGGAGCAGAGGAGGAGGCCGGCGATCGCGCCGATGACGAGGCTGAACGCCCACATCGCGACGGCCCGGCGGCGCTCTTCTCCAGGGAGGACCGCCGTGATCGTCGCGAGCGTGCCCGGGAAGACGAGCGCGGCGCCGACGCCGGCCGCGCAGCGCGTGGCGATGACGGCCCCGACGGACTCCGACGCGGCGGTGCCGACGAGCGACGTCGCGAGGACGACGAGGCCGACGAGCATGCCCCGCTTGCGCCCGTAGCGGTCGAGGAGGGCGCCGGCGGGGAGGAGGAGCGCGGCGACGACGAGGGGGAAGCAGTCACCGATCCACTGCAGCTCGCCCTGGCTGGCGCCGAGGTCCCGGGCGATCGCCGGGAGGACCGCGATCGCGCCGGCGGTGAGCCCGATGATGACCGCGACGCACCCGCAGGTCGTGAGCACCATGAGGCGCGGCGATGGCGTGCGGCCCTGCACCGCCGCGATCGTACAGCGCGCACGGACCCGGTGTCCGAACGTCGTGTTCGGGCCGCGCGGCCGTCAGTGCGCGACGTCGACCGTCGTGAGGAGGTACTCGCCCGGGGCGCGGAAACGACCGCCTCGCGTCTCGCCGAAGCTCGCGAAGAGGTCCGCCAGCTGCGCGCGCAGTTCCGGCCACCGGCCTTCGGGCTCGAGCGCCGCCTTCGCGAGGACGAGCGGGCCGAGCACGCGCTCCGCGTCGTCGAGGTAGGCCTCCACGGACTCGTCCTCGAAGACGACGACGGCCGTCTCGCACTCCACCGCGAGCCCGTCGGCGGAGAACAGGCGCCGCACGTACTCCTCGACGCCCCACATCACCGGTGGGACGAAGTCCTCGGGCGGCGGCGGGAGGAAGCTCCCGACGGTGCGGAACATCTGACCGATCGCGCTCTCCGGCGTCCACGCCGCGACGACGAGGCGCCCTCCGGGGCGCAGCACCCGCACGAGCTCACCGGCGGCGACGTCGTGGCGCGGGGCGAACATGCAGCCGAAGACCGAGACGGCGGCGTCGAAGGCGTCGTCCTGCACCGGGAGGTCCTCGGCGTCGCCCTCGACGAAGTCGACGTCTACGCCCTCGCGCGCCGCTCGCTCGCGACCCAGGGCGAGGAGGTCGGGGACGAGGTCGACGGCGACGACCGACGCGCCGCGCGACGCCGCCGGGACCGCGGCGTTGCCGTCCCCGCAGGCGACGTCGAGCAGCCGCGTGCTCTCGCCGACTTCGAGCCGTGAGAGCGCGTCGTCGGAGGCGCTCTGGATGCGCTCGCCCACCGACGGCCAGTGACCGGCCTCCCACGTCCGGCGCTGCGTGGCCTTGAAGTCTTCTGCGAAGCCCATGGGGTGCCTCCTGTCGTCGCAGGTCGCCGCCGCCGACGACGATACGCCGTCGCCGTCGGCCGCTTCAAGGCGCCGGCCCGTGCCGGCACCGGTGGATGCGTCGGTGACCTCAGCCTCGAGAGATCTCGGCGAGGGCAGCGATCCGGTCCGCGACCGCCGGCGCCTGGTCCTCCTGGAGGAAGTGCTTCGCCGGGACGCGGTGGATCGTCTCGACGCCGGCGATCCGCTTTGCCTGCTCGCCCTGGACGTCGATCTTCAGGGCGGGATCGCGGTCGCCCCACACGAGCTGCACCGGGTAGGCGTCGCTGGAGACGACGGCGGCGTAGCGGTCGCGCTTCTCGCGCGTGCGCTCGAAGCCGCGCATGATCTTCAGGAAGGCGCGGCCGCCGTCGCCGCGGCGCAGGAGGTCGACGTGCGCGTCGAGCTCGGCGGCGGGGACCTTCGACATGTCCGCGACGCCCTGGAGGCGCATGAGGACGCGGAACGACGGCTTCGTGAGGGTGCGGAGGTAGACCTCCCCGACGCCGCGCCGGGCGAACGGCTCCATCGACCACGGCCGCTTGAAGGTGTCGACCTCGACGAGGGTGTTGAGGAGCGTGAGGGAGCGGATGCGGTCGGGCATCGCGTGCGCGATCTCGAATCCGACCGGGCCGCCGATGTCGTGGACGACGAGGTGGAACCGGTCGAGGCCGAGCGCGTCGACAGCGGCGGTCGCGTAGTCCCCGAGGCCGCTCCACGAGTAGTCGAAGCTCTCCGGTCGCGCGGCGAGACCGAGCCCGGGGAGGTCGAACGCCACGCCGCGCAGGCCGCGCGCGGCCAGCTCGTCGAGCACCTTGCGGTAGAGGAAGCTCGAGACCGGGACGCCGTGCATGCAGACGACGGCCTCTCCCTCCCCGGCCTCGCGGACGAAGCCGTCGATCCCCGCGGCGGTGAACCTCCGTCCCGCGGCTTCGTGCTGTCGGACGATCTCCTCGCTGCGCATGCACCGATCCTATGCGCGCCGGGTAGAGCCTGAACATGATCACCCCCGAGGACATCAATGCTCTCGCGTCCGCTGACGTCACGGGACCGGTCCTGTCGATCGTGCTTCGCACCGATCCGCGCGACCCGGCGAACACCCGCACCACCCAGGCCTGGCGGGTGACTCTCCACACCGCGCTGCGCGACCTCGTCGCCCACGCCGAGGAGGAGGGGTCGCGCGACGACAAGCTCGCCCTCCGCCGTCTGCAGAAGGAGGTCGAGGCCGAGATCGACGACCTCACGCCTGCCGAGCGCGACCGCGGGCTCGCCTGGTTCCTCACCGCCGACCGGTCGCTCGACCGGCGCTTCTCCTTCCATCTCACGCCCGCCGAGGACGTCGTCGTGCGGTGGGACGACAAGCCGCACGTCGCGCCTCTCCTCGCCCTCGCCGATCGGGGCCGCCCGGTCGCGATCGTGCTCGTCTCCGCCGACTCCGTCCGGCTGCTGCGCTGGCAGCAGGGGCGCGTCGAGGAGCCCGAGCGCTCGGTGTTCCAGCTCGAGCTCGGTGCGTGGCGCGACTACAGCGGCCCGGTCGAGCCGAACCCGGCGCGCGGTCAGCAGCACTCGAATCACCGCGAGTTCTACGAGCAGCGCGTCGCCGCCTGGCGCGACCGCTTCTACAAGGACACGGGTGAGACCCTCGCGCAGCGGATCGAGGAGCTCGGCGTCGACGAGGTCCTCATCGCCGGCGAGCCCGGGCTCGTCGAGACCTTCGAGGAGCTCGTGCCGCAGGCGCTCTCGCGCAAGGTGCTCACCGACGTCGACGACAACCTCATCCGGGCGAAGACGACGGCGATCGCCGAGCACTTCGAGGAGCCGATCCTCGAGGCGTGGCGGTCGGAGGTGCGCAAGGCGGCCGAGTCCGCGATCGATGCGGCACGCGCCGGCGCGAACGGCGCGATCGGTCCCGACCAGACGCTGCAGGCGCTCGCCTCCCACCGCGTCGAGCGTCTCGTGCTCGATCCGGGGCGGAGCTTCGACATCGCCGACCTCGGTGCGCTCGCGACCGAGGCGCTGCGCGACGCCCAGGACGACATGGTCGCCGAGTGCGCCGTCGAGCTCGCGATCGCCGGCGGCGCCCGCATCACCGCGGTCTCCGAGGACGACGCCCCCGCGCTCTCCGAGGCGGGCGGCATGCTTGCCGCCCTGCGCTACTGACACCCCGTCCGAGAGCGCTGAGTGTGGATCCACCCGGCTCTCCGCCAGGTCGATCCACACTCACGCCTCGGGGAGGGTCAGAGGCGGGGCATCACCATCGTGATGCCGTCCGCGAGCGGGAGCATGAGCGCCGAGACGCGCTCGTCCGCCGCGACGTGCGCGTTGAACGCGCGGATCGCCCGCAGCGACTCGGTCTGCTCGGCGCCGGGGTCGCAGGCCGTCCCGTTCCAGAGGACGTTGTCGGCGAGGAGGATGCCGTCCCTCTCGAGACGCGGGAGGGCCAGCTCGTAGTAGTCGACGTAGCCCGCCTTGTCGGCGTCGAGGAAGACGAGTCCGAAGCGCTCGTCGTCGCCGAGCGCCGCCAGCGTGTCGTGCGCGTCGCCGATCCGCGCGTCGATGCGCCCCTCGACTCCAGCCCGCTTCCAGGCGGAGCGACCGAGGGCCTCCTGCGGCTCCGGGTCGATGTCGAGCGTGACGACGACGCCCTCCGCGCCGACGCCCTGGGCGAGGGCGAGAGCGCCGACGCCCGTGTAGGTCCCGATCTCGAGGCAGCGACGCGTGCCGCGCGTCCTCGCGAGCATCGAGAGCAGCGTCGCCTCGTGCGCGGTGACCGCCATCCCGGCGGTCTCGGGCCGCTCGGAGCGCGTGCGCTCGATGAGCGACGCGACGTGCGGGTCGACGGCCGTCGTCATCGCGCGGGCGTACTCGAGGACCGCCGGCGTCGTGAGGAGATCGGAGCTCATGCGACGACGGTAGCGGCACCGCCATGTGTGGAATTCCTGTGAAGGCGACCGGCGAATCGGATAGGAATGAGCCAGCAACCATCCATCTCTGGAGGGAGTGACACGTGTTGAAAAACCGATTCGGGTGGCTGATCGTCGCCCTGAGCGCCCTCGTCCTCACGTTCGGCCTCGCCGCCTGCGGCGACGACGACGATGACGACGGGGGCGACGCCGCGACGACGACCGAGGACACCGGCGGCGCGCCGCCGAACGCCTCGTTCGATCTCACGATCGGCGACCTCGTCCCGCTCACCGGCGACCTCTCCGCCTACGGCCCGCCCGGCCGCAAGGCGGCCGACCTCGCCGTCGACCAGATCAACGAGGCGATCGGGGAGACCGGCGCGGACATCACGGTGAACGTCGAGCACGCCGACACCCAGACGCAGGAGCAGGCGGCGGTCCAGGCGGCCCGTCAGCTCGTCTCCGGCGGCGCCGGCTGCCTCGCCGGCGCGTGGGCGTCGAGCAACACCATCCCGGTCGGCACGTCGGTGGCCTCGCGGCAGCGCGTGCCGCTCATCTCGCCGGCGTCGACGAGCGCGGAGATCACCGGGCTCAGCGACAACGGCTTCGTGTTCCGCACCGCGCCGTCCGACAACCTCCAGGGCCCCGCGCTCGCCGACGTCATCGAGGAGGAGCTCGGAGGCACCGACGCCGTCCTCTCGCTCGCCGGCCGCAACGACGCCTACGGCGAGGGTCTCCTCGAGGCCTTCAAGGAAGCGTGGGAGGGCAAGGGCGGACAGACGACCGGACCGGTCCTCTACGACCCCGAGCAGCCGAACTTCAACTCGGAGGCGTCGGAGATCACGTCCGGTAACCCGGGCGGTTACGTCATCGTCGACTTCCCCGACACCTACGCCCGCATGGGCGCCGCGCTCGCGCGGAGCGGCGACTTCGACGCCTCGACGCTCTTCGTCACCGACGGCCTCGCGGCCAAGACGGTCGAAGAGATCGGTGCGCCTCAGCGGTCGCTCGTCGGAGCCCGGGGAACGCGGCCGGGGCTGCCCGAGGGGCAGGACGCCGTGACGGCGTTCGACGAGCTCTTCACGAGCGCTCCGGGCCCGGAGCGCCAGACGTTCGACGCGCAGACGTTCGACGCGACGATGCTCTGCTTCCTCGCGGCCGTCGCCGCGGGGTCGGGCGAGGGTCCGGACATCCAGGAGAAGCTCCAGGAGATCTCGGGGGCGCCCGGGACGCAGTACACCTGGCAGCAGCTCCCCGAGGCGATCGAGGCGCTGCAGCAGGGCGAGGACATCGACTACCAGGGCGTCACCGGCCCGATCGACTTCGACGAGGCGGGCGATCCGACGGCCGCGACGTACGAGGTCTTCGCGTACAACGACGACGGTGAGCTCGAGGTCGTCCGCACCATCGCGGGCGAGGCCTCCGAGTAGCCGACCGGCGTGACGGTCCCTCCGCGCGGGCGCTCAGCCCGCGTGGAGGCGGCCGCCGCCGAGGTAGAGCTCGGCGACCTTCGGGTCCTCGATGAGCTCCTTGCCGGCGCCCTCGTAGGCGTTCTGGCCGAGGTCGAGGACGTAGCCGCGGTGACTCATCCGCAGCGCGCGCCGCGCGTTCTGCTCGACCATGAGCACCGACACGCCCGACGCGTTGATCGCCTCGACCCTCTCGAAGATCGCGTCGACGAACTGCGGGGCGAGGCCGGCGGACGGCTCGTCGAGGAGGATGAGCTGGGGGTCGGGCATGAGCGCCTTCGCCATCGCGACCATCTGCCGCTCGCCGCCGGACATCGTGCCCGCGGCCTGCCGGCGCCGCTCCGCGAGCCGCGGGAAGATCTCGAACATCTGCGCCATCCGCTCGTCGCGGTTGGCGCCCTTCGTGACGACCGCCCCCATCTCGAGGTTCTCCTCGACGGTGAGGGTCTGGAAGACGTTGTCGAGCTGGGGCACGTAGCTGAGCCCGTGCTTCGCGACCTTGTGCGGCTTCGCGCCCGTGATGTCCTCGCCGCGGAAGCGGATCGTCCCCTCCCGCGGGTGGAGGAGCCCGAAGATGGCCTTGAGGAGCGTCGACTTGCCGGCGCCGTTGGGACCGACGATCGTGACGATCTCGCCGTCCCGCACCTCGAGGTCGACGCCGCGGAGGATGTCGACCTCGGGCACGTACCCGCCGACGACGCCCTCGGCGGTGAGGATCGTCTCGCCGGCGCTCATGCGCCGCTCCTCGTCGCCGGCTCGCCCAGATAGGCGTCGATGACCGCCTTGTCGCTGCGGACGGTCTCGGGGGAGCCGTCCGCGATGACCGCGCCCTGCGCCATGACGATGACGCGATCGGAGTGGCCCATGACGACGTCCATGTCGTGCTCGATGAAGAGGAACGTCACGCCGCGGTTCTCCCGGAGATCGGCCATGTGGTCGAGGAGCGTCGCGCCGAGCGTCGGGTTGATGCCCGCCATCGGCTCGTCGAGGAGCACGAAGCGCGGCTCCACCATGAGGGCGCGCGCGAGCTCCAGGAGCTTGCGCTGACCGCCCGAGAGCGTGCCGGCGTAGTCGTCGGCCTTCGTCGCCAGCCCGAACACGTCGAGCAGCTCGAGCGCGCGCTCGCGGACCTCCTTCTCGCGCTTGCGGCTCGCGACCGGCCGCAGCAGGAGCGTCGTGAGCTTCTCGCCCGGCTGGTCGGGCGCGGCGAGCATCATGTTGTCGATGACCGGCATCGCGCCGAGCGCCTTCGTGATCTGGAAGGTGCGGACCATGCCGCGCCGAGCGATGACGTGGGGCGGCTTGCGGAAGATCGACGCGCCGTCGTAGTAGACCGTCCCCGCGTCGGCCTTGTAGAAGCCGGTGAGCACGTTGAAGAGCGTCGTCTTGCCCGCTCCGTTCGGCCCGATGAGCGCGGTGATCGAGCCGCGCTTCACGTCGAGCGTCGCGCCGTCGACCGCGTTGATGCCGCCGAAGCGCTTGACGACGTCGGTCGCCTCGAGGATGCGGTCCTCGGCGGCGGCCGGCGTCGCCGTCGGGGCAGGGTCCGCGTCAGTCACCGAGCACCATCTCCTCCCGCTTGCCGAACATGCCCTGCGGGCGGAACGCCATGAGCGCGATGAGGAGGAGCCCCACGATGATGAAGCGCAGCGCCGCGACCTTCTCGGCGGCGAGCGGCAGGTCGATGAAGCGCGTCGCCTCGAGGAGCGTCCAGAGGATGATCGCGCCGATGGCGACACCGACGTAGCTCGCCAGCCCGCCGAGGACGAGGACGGCGTAGCCGAGGAACGTCACGAGCGGCTCGAACTGGTTCGGGTTGATGAACGCGAGGTTGACGACGAGGAACCAGCCGGCGACCGCGCCGATCCCGGCGGCGATCGCGAGCGACTGCAGCTTGTAGAGGAAGACGTTCTTCCCGAGCGCCCGGGCGGCGTCCTCGTCCTCGCGGATCGCTCGCAGCACCCGGCCCCAAGGGCTGTCGGTGACGAGTCGCAGGAGGACGGTGATGACGAGCGCCGTGAGCCAGACGAAGATGAGCAGCGGGAGGAGGAACTGGTCGCCGAGCCCGAAGCTGCCGAGCCAGTCCTGCACCTCCGTCGAGAACTCGACCCAGTCGCTGTCGAAGCCGAGCAGCCCCTGGTTGCCACCGGTGAGCTCGCGGGCGTTCTGCGCCGTGTGCCGGATCATCTCGGCGAACGCGATCGTCACGATCGCGAAGTAGTCGGCTCTCAGTCGCAGGGACGGCAGCCCGATGAGGAGGCCGGCCGCCATCGCGATCGCCATCGACACGGGAAGCGCGGCCCAGAAGGAGAAGCCGTGGTCGACGACGAGGATGCCCATCGCGTAGGCGCCGATCGCCATGAAGCCGGCCTGGCCGAAGTTGACGATCCCCGTGAAGCCGACGTTGAGCTGGAGGCCGAGCGCGAAGATCGTGTAGGCGCCCGCGAGGATGCCGACGCCGATCCAGAACTCGACGCCGGTGAACGCGTCGAACGAGACCGCGAGCACGCCGCTCATACGGTGCGCTCCCGGCCGAAGATCCCCTCGGGACGCACGATGAGGACCGCGATGAGGACCGCGAAGCCCACCGCGACCTTCCAGCGCGCGTCGAAGAGCAGCGTCGACCACTCCTGCGCGAGGCCGATGATGACGCCGCCCGCCAGAGCGCCGTACGCGTTGCCGATGCCGCCGAGGATGACGGCGGCGAAGAGGCTGAGGAGGAGGAAGAAGCCGATGTTCGGCGTGAGCGTGCCGATCGCCGAGGTGTAGAGCACGCCCGCCAGCCCCGCCGAGCCCGCCGCGAAGATCCACGTGACGAGGACGATGCGGTCGGTGTCGATGCCGGTCGTCTCCGCGAGGTCGAAGTCGTCGGAGAGCGCGCGCATCTGCTTGCCGAGCGACGTGAAGCGGAGCATGAGCGCGATCGCGACGAGGACGGCGAAGCCGATGATGACCACGATGAGCTCGGTCTCGCCGATGCGCAGGTCGAGGAAGCGCACCGACGAGGAAACGTCGACCTCGAGCGCGCGCGGCTCGGTCCCCGCGACGAACTGGATGCTGTTGCGCAGGACGAACGCGAGGCCGATCGTCATGAGGAGGAGCTGGAGCAGCCCCGCCTTGCGCTCGCGCATCGGGCGCCACATCACCCGCTCGGTGCCGATGCCCAGGAGCGCGGTCACCGCGATCGCGATGACGGCCGCGACGACGAGCGGCATCCCGATCGTCACGCTGAACAGGAACGCGATGTAGGCGCCGAAGGTGAGCAGGTCGCCGTGCGCGAAGTTGACGAGCTTGAGCGTCCCGTAGACGAGCGTGAGGCCGACCGCGCCGAGAGCGAAGTAGCTCCCGGAGACGAGGCCGTTGATGGTGCGCTGGGCGGTCGGCTGGAGCCCCTCGCCGACGATGAGGGCGAGGGCGACGACAGCGACGATGACCGCGACCGTGCGGGGCGGGTGGCGACGCGCCGCCTCGCGGAGCCCCGCCAGCGGGGCAGGGGGCGAGGGGCGGACGGCGGATCCGGCTTCCATGTGCGCCCGACTATCTCACCTTCGTGCGACGGCGCGCGAAGTTCCTCCTCCGGAGAGCCTGGCGAGGATCGCTCCGTTACCGTGCGCGGCCATGCCCGCGCCGCTCTTCCGCCTCGTCTGCGTCCCCTCCGCCCTCGACGGCGCACCCGAGGGATGGGCCGCCGACATGCTCGAGACGGGCGACGTGGCGCTCCTCGTCGACGAGGGCGGGCTCGAGGCGATCGACCGCGTCGCCCGCGACCTCGACCTCATCACGGTCTCGCTCGTGCGCGCCGAGAAGACCGACGCCGAGCAGGAGCGCACGGTGATGGCCTACGCCTCCGGACTCGCGCTCGTGTGGGTCGGCAAGGCGTTCAGCGACACGACCCGGGAATGGGCGCGCAGCCGCGGGCCGATGACCCTCCTCGTCGAGGTCGACGGTCCGCTGCCCGCTGAGGAGCGGCGGCGCATCGAGCGCTTCGTCGCCTCGCTCGGCCGCCAGGCCGACTGACGCCGCGCCCCCGCGAGATGCAGGAACGTGACCGCCGCGGTCACGTTCCTGCATCTCGCGGCTATGCGGCGCTCGCGCGGTGGATCGGGAGGTGGACGACCTCGCCGCCGCCACCGCCGCCGCCGCTCGCGAGGCGCTCGAGCCTCTCCCGCGCCTCGCTGCGGAACGCCTCGACGCCGCGGAGCTTGATCGCCTCGTAGCCGCGGACGCGCTCGTGGAGGGCGGCGATCGCGACGACCTCGGCGGCCGTCGTGGCGTCGAGCCGCTCGAGCGCGGCGTGGACCGTCGCGAGGTACTCGCCCGGGAGCGCGCGCTCGACCCGGCGCACCTCCGCGTGCCCGAACGGGTCGAGCGGCGTCCCGCGCAGCCGGCGCGCACGCCGCAGCGCCCGGAGGACCGGGACGAACGAGCGGCCGAGCCGGAGCTTGCGGTCCATGCCGAGCGCCCGCAGAAGCGGGGGGTGGAGCCGGAGGTGGACGCGCGAGCCGGGGGCCATCGCGTCGAGCGCCTCGAGATGCAGGCGCGCGACCTCGTACTCGTCCTTGTAGGCGCGCAGGCGATGGAGGCCGCGGGCGACCTCCTCGGCGACCGCCGTGCTCCCCGGCACGCGCTCCTGCTCGCGCCGGAGGACCTCGGCGACCTCGTCGACGTAGGTGCGGGCGGCGGTCTCCCCGCCCCAGCCCAGGAGGTCCTCGGTGCGGATCTCGACGAGGCGGCGGAGCTCGCCCGGCGCGGTCGTCACGACGTCGGTGAGCGCGCGGGCCCGGTCGCCCGGCGCGGGGAGCCGCGTCCCGGCGACGAGCCCCGACTCCGAGCCCTCCGCGCGGGCCAGCAGCGCCTCGACCGCGTCGGGCGCCGCGACGCACGCCCGGCCCCACTCGAGCGCGGCGAGGTTGCGTTCGACCGCGGTCCCGTTGAGCCGCAGCGCCTCGCGCAGCGCGCCGAGCGACACGGGGAGCAGTCCCGCCTGCGCGGCGGCGCCGAGCACGACGACGTTCGCCTGGACGTGGTCGCCGCACGCCGCCTCGGCGACCGCCTGCGCGTCGAGGACGACGCGCCTCGCGGCGTCCGTCGCCGCGTCGATCGTCTCGAGAGCACGCGTGACGTCGGGCCGCGCCGCGCCGACGTCGGTCACCATCGCGGCGGTCGGGACGACCGTCGTCGACACGACGGCGGCGGTGCGCCGCGGGTCGGCGGCCGTGAGGATGCGCTGCGTCGCCGTCGTCACGAGGTCGAGCCCGAGGAGGACGTCGAGCGTCCCCGACGGCGGAGCGGCGCCGCCGTCGACCGCCGCGTCGGCGATGCGGATGTCCGACACGACGGGACCGGCCTTCTGGCTGAGGCCCGTCTGGTCGAGCCCCGCGGCCTGCCGATCGTCGAGGAGCGCCGCCATGCCGAGCACCTGGCTCACGGTGACGACGCCGGTGCCGCCGATCCCGACGAGCCGCAGGCGGACGTCGCCGGCGCTCGGAGCGGGGGGCTCCGGCAGCTGCGGCGGCGCGGCCGGCCCGGCGCGCACGGCCGGCGCCGCGGGAGGGACGACCTCCATGAACGACGGGCAGTCGCCGGCGAGGCACGAGCGGTCGACGTTGCACGACGACTGGTGGATGCGCGTCTTGCGCCCGAGCTCGGTGTCGACCGGCTCGACCGAGAGGCACCCCGACTTCTCGCCGCAGTCGCCGCAGCCCTCGCAGACGCGCTCGTTGATGACGATGCGCTCGGCGGGCTCCGGCGCGAGGCCGCGCTTGCGCGCACGGCGCAGCTCGGTCGCGCACGGCTCGTCGTGGACGATGACGGTGACCCCCGGCACCTTCGCCAGCTCGCGCTGCGTCGCGGGCAGCGCCTCGCGCCCACGGACCTCCGCGAGCGCCGGGAGCTCGACGTCCCCGTAGCGGTCGACGTCGTCGGTCGTGACGACGACGCGGGCGACGCCCTCCGCCTCGAGCGCCCGCGCGAGCGACGGGACGTCCATCCCGCCCTCGACCGCCTGCCCGCCGGTCATGGCGGCGGCGCCGTTGAAGAGGATCTTGTACGTGACGTCGAGGCCGGCCGCGATCGCCGCCCGGATCGCCAGCGACCCCGAGTGGTGGAGCGTCCCGTCGCCGAGGTTCTGGAAGAAGTGGCGGGGCGCGAGGAACGGCGCGATCCCGATCCACTGCGCGCCCTCGCCCCCCATCTGCGTGAGGCCGGCGACGTTCCCGCGCCCACGGGTGTCGAGGACGATCATCGTGTGGCAGCCGATCCCGGCGCCGACGAGCGCGTCGTCGTCGGCCTTCGTGCTGCGGCTGTGCGGGCAGCCCGAGCAGAAGTGCGGCACCCGCACGGCGGCGGGCGGCGGGACGACGCGCGCGGCGGCGGCCTCGACGCGGTCGAGCGCGGCGAGGACGGCCGGGTCGTCGCGGAGCGCGAGCATCCGCCGCGCGACCGCGCGCGCGAGCGCATCGGCGGAGAGACCCCCGACGTCCGGGACGAGCCGAGCCCCGGAGGCGTCGAGCTGGCCGCACACCCGCGGCGGGCGCGGGGTCCCGTAGAGGGCGTCCTTCACCTGACGCTCGAGGAACGGGCCCTTCTCCTCGAGGACGAGGACCTCGTCGAGCCCGTCGGCGAACCGGCGCACGGCGTCGGCGTCGAGCGGCCACGGCATGCCGATCCGCAGGACGCGGAGCTCCTCGTCGCCGTCGAGGCCGAGGATCTCGAGCGCGGTCCCGAGGCGCCGGGCGACGGCGCCGGACGCGACGAGCCCGAGTCGCGCGCGCCGGCCGTCGTGGACCACCGCGTTGAGGTCGTTGAGCTGGGCGTACCGGACGGCGAGCGGCAGCCGGATCTCGCGCAGGGAGCGCTCCATCTCGTGCGAGTGCGGCGGCAGGAGGTGGGCGACGGGACGGTGGCGGTACGGCTCGCCCCCGTCGCGCGGCGCGATCGGGCGCACCCGCGCGTGGCCGACCTCGACGGTCGCGGTCGCGTCCGCGAGCGACGTGACGACCTTGAGCGCCGCCCACGTGCCGGTGACCCGCGAGAGCGCGACCGCGTGGCGCCCGAGGTCGAGCATCTCCTGCACCGTGCCCGGCGCGAGGACCGGGACCTCGAGGGCGGCGAGCAGCGTCTCCGACGCGCTCGGGAGCGTCGAGGACTTGCACTCGGGATCGTCGCCGCACAGAGCGACGACGCCCCCGTGCGGGTGCGTCCCGACGAGGTTGCCGTGGCGGATCGCGTCGGACGCCCGGTCGACCCCCGGCGCCTTCCCGTACCAGACGCCGACGACCCCGTCGTGCGTCGCGCCGGGCAGCCCGGGGACGAGCTGCGAGCCCCAGACCGACGTCGCGCCGAGCTCCTCGTTGACCGCGGGCCGGTGGACGATGCCGCTCTCGGCGGCGAGAGGGCCGAGCGCGGCGATCTCGCGATCGAGTCCGCCGAGCGGCGATCCCGGGTAGCCGGAGGCGAGCACGCCGATCCGCCGGCCGGCGGCGGCATCGGCCCGGTGCTGGTCGATGAGGACGCGGACCAGCGCCTGGATGCCGCTGAGGAAGACCCGGCCCTCATCGGCGCGGTAGCGGTCCTCGAGGGTGACGTTGCGCGTCGTGATGGAGGGGGCGGTGGTGCTCATGCCGCCACCGCCTCCGTCGGCGGCAGGCCCCGTCGGGCCGCCGCGGCGATCCGCGCCCGGGCGCGCTCGACGGCGACGGCGTGCGGCGTGAGCCCCGACGAGTCGGCGCCGGCGAGGATCTCCGTCGTCCGCCCGCCGATCGCGTCGACCGCCGCGGCGATCCGGCGCTCGTCGTCTCCGCGACGCTCTCCGGCGATGTCGATGACGCCGCCCGCGTTCGCGATGAAGTCCGGGACGGCGACGATCCCCGCGGCCCTGAGCGCCTCTGCGGCCGCGGCGTCCGAGAGGATGTCGTTGGCCGCACCGGCGATGACCCGGCAGCGCAGGGACGGTGCGCCTGCTGCCGTCACGACGCGGGCCGTCGCGCACGGCGCAAGCACGTCGCAGCGGGTGGCGAGCGCATCGGACGCCGGGACGGCGCGACCCCCCAGCTCCTGCGCGAGCGCGTGCGCCCTGTCGGGGCGGACGTCGGCGACGAGCACCTCGGCGCCGTCGGCGGCGCACCGTCGCGCGAGCGCGGTGCCGACCTGGCCCGCGCCCTGGACGAGGACCGTGAGTCCCTCGAGCGTCCCGCCGCCGTCGGCGTACGCGACGGCGGCCCGCATCGCGGCATGCACGCCGCGGGCCGTCCAGGGCGACGGGTCGGACTCCGCGCACGAGACGACGGCGCCGGCCCGCGCCATCTCGCGGAGGTCCTCCGCCCGCGTGTTCATGTCGACGCCCGGGACGTACGCGCCGCCGAGCGCGGCGACGAACTCGCCGACGCGCCGCATGACGCTCGTCCGGTCGCCGAGGCGGTCGTGGTCGACGACGACCGCCTTCCCGCCGCCGAGCGGCAGCTCCGCGGCGGCGTTCTTGAGCGTCATGGCGGCCGCGAGCCGGCGGGCCTCCGTCGCGGCGGCGTCGAGCTCCGCGTAGCGCGCGAGGCGCACGCCGCCGAGCGCGGGGCCGAGCGCCGTGGAGTCGATCGCGATGACCGCGACCAGGCCGAGCTCGTCGTCGCGGCGGACGACGAGCTGCTCGCCGCCGAAGCCGCCGAGAGCCGTTCTCACCTCGTCCATGCCACGAGGGAAGCGCGCGTCCAAGTCGGGCGCAAGGAAGACGCGTCCATCGGTGCCTCGACGCATGGACGATGCGCCCCACGCGAAAAATTCGTGCTCGATCATGCGCTGCTCGCTACGATCGCCACATGGCGGAGCAGATCCGGCTCGACGCCGTCGACCACGAGATCCTCGTGCTCCTGCAGCGCGACGCCCGCCGCACGATCGCGGACATCGCCGACCGCGTGAACCTCTCGCCCGCGCCCGTGAAGCGGCGCATCGACCGCATGGAGCGCGCCGGCGTCATCGTCGGCTACACGGCGCTCGTCGACCGCTCGCACCTCGGGGCGGGGGTGGAGGCGATGATCGAGCTGCGGTTCGCCGGTCACGTCTCGATCGAGGACATGTACGCCGTCGCCCAGCGCATGGAGGAGATCGACGAGATCTCGACGGTCGCCGGCGACCCCGATGCCGTGCTGCGCGTGCGTGTCGACAGCGTCGAGCACCTCCAGCAGCTCATCGGCCAGCTCCGGCGGACCGGCCTCGTCACCGGGACGAAGACGATGATGATCCTCGGGACGTGGAGGCGGACGCGTTGACCCCGGAGCCCGACGGCCGCACCGCGTGGCTCGACGTCCGCAAGGGACGCGTCTGGACGGGCGCGCGCGTCCCGGGCGTCGTCCGCGTGGAGGGACGCGACCTCGTCTTCACGATCACCGAGCACCGCCACGACAAGAAGGAGCGGCTCGCCATCAGCCGGCTCGGCGACGAGCACGCGCTCGGCCGGGTCCTCTCGCGGGAGCCGCTCGAGCTGCGCTTCCCGCTCGACGAGACCCGCCTCCGGTTCCCGCGCACCCCCGGACTCGGCCGCTCGCTCGTCGGCATCCGCCAGGAGGGCCGCCCGCCCGCGCTCATCACCTTCCTGCACCCGGGATCGACCGCCGACCCGTTCGCGCTCACGCTCCGCGTCCTGCGCCGCGGGACGCCGGCACGGCGGCAGCGCGATGAGCTGCGCGCGGAGATCGAGGCCGCGCTCGCCGGCGATCCGGCCGGGTGACGAGCGTGCCGGCGGCGCCGCGACTGGTGGACTCGGACAGTTGGCGGCCCTCGTCTTGTCGGAACCGAGGTGGTCCGGCGTCCGCGGGGGCGAGAAAGTCTCCCTCGTGACCCCGACCGCCGACGCCGATCCACGCCGCCTCGGCACCGCCCTCGAACGCGCCGCCCGGTCGCTCGTCACCGCCGACGCCGACGACGCGGTCGGTCGCACGCTGCGCGCTCTCGATCTCACGCTCGTCCTGCGGGACGAGGCGGCCGAGGCCGTCGCCGTCCGGCTCGGCGCGGACGCCGTCGTCGTCCTGGGCGACCCGGCGGAGGCCGTCGAGCCGCGCGTCGTGGTGCAGGGCGAGCGGGCGCAGCTCGACCTCGTGTTCAGCGGCGGGCGCGGGCTCTCCGCGGCGATCGGCGCCGACGAGATCGCGGTCGAGGGCCCCGTCGACCGCGTCCTCCTCCTCTGCGCCAGGCTCGAGAACGTCGCCCCGGTCTACCGGCGCCTCCTTCGCCGTGAGATCGCCGATGCGGCCGACGCCGAGCCCGAGGCGGAGTCGGCGGGCGTCGGGGCGTAGCGGTCCCGCGGCCGTCAGGCCGACGCCGAGGCCCCCGCGACGCGAGCGTCGCCGGCGGGCCCGTCACCGCCGCTCGTGCCGAGCCGCTCCGACACCGAGTTCCAGTCGCGGAACGTCCCGCGCTGCAGCGCCCGCACGACGACGAGGAAGTAGACGGCGGCCGGCACCCCGACGATGTCCGTGACGCCCATGTGGACGTCCCAGTCGTACTGGCCCGTGAGGGTGTGGAGCGCGCCGATGCCGTGCATGACCGAGCAGGAGGCGAAGATGACCGCGAGCGAGAGCCCGCTCGCCGACCAGCCGCCGAGCGGGCCGCGGTTGGCGATCTGCGTCCTCGACACGGAGTACGCGATGACCGCGTAGAGGACGACGAGGAGCAGGTTCGCGCTCACGCCGGGGAGGTTCTCGAGTCGCGGGGCCGGCCCGTAGAACGCCGTCGTCGCGGCGGCGGTGACGTACATCGCGAGCACGGTCGGGAGGAGGAGGATCCAGCGCGGGGAGCCGGGGATGTGGCGGTCGCCCTGGCCTCCGAGGAACGCCTCGACGCGGAGTGCGAACCAGGCGATGGCGGCCGGGAGGGAGACGACCACGGTGACGAGGTCGAGCGCCGTCGCGTCGCGGCCCTCGAGGAGGAGGTGGACGCCGTGGAAGAAGTGGTGCGGACCGCACGTGAAGGCCATCGCGACCCACGCGGCGCCGAAGTGCGAGAAGCCCATCACCGTGCGCTGGCGGCGCATCTCGATGAGGGTCATCGTCCCGTACTGGGCGTAGACGATGCCGAGGAGGAGGTGGAGCGTCCCGGCGGTGAGGCTCACGTGAGTCTCGCGGGGATGCCGATCTGGCGCATGAACTCGCGGATGACGAACGGGTCGCCGACGCCCGGCGCGCCGCGCGGGACGAATCCGCCGAGCGGGACCTCGCCCGGCGGCACCGGACGGCCGAAGTGATAGCCCTGGACGACCTCGCAGCCGAGCTCGGCGAGCGCGTGCGCCTGGCCGGCCGTCTCCACGCCCTCGGCGATGACCTCGAGCCCGGTCCTCCGCGCGAGCTGGACGAGCGCGGCGACGACCGCCCGGTCCTCCTCCTCGAACGCGACGCCGTCGACGAACCCCTTGTCGATCTTGATGACGTCGATCGGCAGGTGCTTGACGTGGCCGAGCGACGACCACCCGCGGCCGAAGTCGTCGAGCGCGAGACGGACTCCGATGTCCTTGAGCGCCGTGAGCGCGTCGCCGATGCGCGGCAGGTCGGTGCTCACCGCCGTCTCGGTCACCTCGACGCAGACCGTCGCGGGCGGGAGCCGCGCCTCCTCGAGGAGCGTGCGAACGCGCGCCGGGAACGCGGGATCGGCGAGCTGCCGCGGCGAGACGTTGACGGCCATCGCGACGTCGTGACCCCGGCGCCGCCATCGCCGCGCCTGCCCGATCGCCGTCCGCAGCACCCAGTCGCCGAGGACGACGATCTCGTCGTCGTCCTCCGCGATGTCGAGGAACGCGCCGGGGGAGAGGAGGCCGCGCTCCGGGTGGCTCCAGCGGACGAGCGCCTCGACGCCGACGACGGCGCGATCCGCGAGGGTCACCTGGGGCTGGTAGTGGAGCACGAGCTCGCCGCGGGCGGCCGCGCCGTGCAGCTCGTGTCCGAGCGCGACGCGCTCGCGGACCTCCCGGCGGAGCCCGTCGTCGACCTCCACGGAGCCGCCGTGCGACGTCGCCTTCGCGCGGTACATCGCGACGTCGGCCTCCCGCAGGACCTCGGAGGCGACCTGACCGGGTTGGGCGACGGTCACCCCGATGCTCGCTCCGACCCTGATCGAGGTGCGCGCGACGACGACCGGCTCGTCGAACGCCGCCTTCACGCGGCCGACGAGCGTCCGCCGCCCGTCGGCGCTCCCGACGTTCTCGGCGACGACGACGAACTCGTCGCCGCCGAGGCGGCCGACCGTGTCGCTGTCCCGGACCGCGTCGCGCAGCCGGGTGCCGACCTCGCGCAGGACCTCGTCGCCGGTCGCGTGGCCGAGCGAGTCGTTGACGCCCTTGAACCCGTCGAGGTCGAGGAACAGCACGACGACGTCCGTCCCGCCGCGCTGGGCGAGGGCGAGCGCGTGCTCGAGCCGGTCGAGGACGGCGGAGCGGGTCGCGAGGCCGGTGAGGTCATCGCGGAGCGCGGCGCGCGCGTTCCGCGTCCGGTCCGTCACGTCCTGCGCGATCGCGAGCCACGCGGAGCCGTCCCAGTGCCCGGCCCAGAGGAGCCGGCGCCAGTCCCCGGCGCGGGTGCGGTAGCGGTTCTCGACGCCGACCGCCATCCCGAGGCCGTCCCCGCCGCCGCGCAACGTGCGCTCCGTCGCCGGCCAGTCGTCGGGATGGACGAGCTCGCGCACGTTGCGTCCCGCGAGCTCGTCGGGCGACCACCCGAGCGTCGTCTCCCACGCGTGGTTCGCGTGAAGGATCGCGCCCGTGCCGTCGATCGCCGCGAACAGGTGCGTCGAACGCGAGAAGAGCCGGCCCATCTCGCCGGGATCGACGACTTCGGTCCCCATGTGCCCATGAGAATCGGTCCAGCGGACCGGGAGCGCAGTCGGACATCCGTCCAGCGGCCCGTCACGGGACCACGCGGACGCGCCAGGACCGCGAGGCTCGCGCTCAGGCGGCCTCGCGGAGCGTCTGCTGCCGCTCCCACGTCGCGAGCCAGGCCTCGAGCTCGGCGGCGGGGACCGGTCGCTGCAGGAAGAAGCCCTGCGCCTCCTCGCACCCGGCGTCCGTGAGGCGGGCGAGCGCCCACGCGGTCTCGACGCCCTCGGCGACGACGCGGAGGCCGAGCCTCTGCGCCAGCTCGGTCGTCGAGCGGACGATCATCTCGTCGGCCCGCGACTCCTCCATCCCGAGGACGAAGGACTTGTCGATCTTCAGCTCGTCGAGCGGGAGCCGCTTGAGGTAGGCGAGCGAGGACGTGCCGGTGCCGAAGTCGTCGAGGGAGAGTTCGACGCCGAGGGCCCGCAGACCCGTGAGCACCTCGATGATCCGCGTCGGGTCGCTCACCACGACGTTCTCGGTCACCTCGAGCCGCAGCCGCGAGGGCGGCACGCCCCAGAAGGAGAGGCGGTCCGCGACGTCGTCGGCGAGCCGCGTGTCGAGGAGGTTCGGGACCGCGAGGTTGACCGCGACCGTCAGGTCGATGCCCCGGTCGGTCCAGGCGCGGCACTGCGCGAGCGCGGCGTCGAGCACGTGCATCGTCAGGGGGCGCATGAGCGCCGTCCGCTCGGCGAGGGGGAGGAACGCCCCGGGGCCGAGGAGGCCGCGCTCGGGGTGACGCCAGCGCACGAGCGCCTCCACGCCGGTCACCTTCCGCGACCGGAGATCGACCTTCGGCTGATAGTGGAGCTCGAGCTCGCCGCCGTCGATCGCCCCGCGCAGGTCGCCGAGGAGCCCGAGCCGGTCGCGGCTGTGCGGATCGCGCTCGGCGAGGTAGACCTCGCAGCCCGTGCCCGCCGCCTTCGCCTGGTACATGGCGACGTCCGCGTGCCGGATGAGCGCGTCGAGGTCGTCGGCGTGCTCGGGGAACGAGGCGACGCCGAAGCTCGCCTCGACGAGCAGCGTGAGCCCGCGCAGCGCGAACGGCTGCTCGAGGATCGCCCGGAGGTCGGCGACGACCGTCTGCGCGGCGGTGGCGTCGAGGCCGGGGAGGAGGACCGCGAACTCGTCGCCGCCGAGCCGCGCGAGCGTGTCGCGGGCGCGCAGCGCGTCCCGCAGCCGCGGGCCGATCTGCTGGAGGAGCAGGTCCCCGGCCTGGTGCCCGAGCGTGTCGTTGAGCTCCTTGAACCGGTCGATGTCGCCGACGAGGAGCGTGAAGGGCTCGCCCGTCCGCGACGCCGTGTCGATGGCGGCGCGGGCGCGACCGTAGAAGTACCGGCGGTTCGGGAGCCCGGTGAGGTCGTCGGTCGTCGCCTGCCGTCGCGTCTCGGCGAGGCTGCGAAGCTCGCGGAAGCTCAGCCCGAGCCGCACGACCGCGGCGAAGATCGTCGCGCTCGCGAGGACGGTCGCCGCGGCGTGGACGCCCGTGATGTTGCCGTGCACGAGGATCGCGACCGCCGCGAGCGTGAACATGAGGGGCAGCGGGACGGCGACGACCGGGACGCCGCGCGTGTCGTGCGTCGCCGTCCGCGGCGGCACCTGCCACGCGGCGACGGCGAGGAGGAGCATGCCCGCCGGCCAGATCGCGTCGAGCCATGCCCCCTCGACGAACGTGCCCTGGGCGACCTGCGCGAGGTAGACCGTGTCGGCGACGGCGAAGAGGACGAGCCCGAGCCCGATGAGCGTCCACGCGCGGCCCGGTCGCCAGGAGCTGATCGCGGCGGCGCCGACGACGAGGGCGATGAGGACGAGATCGGCGAGCGGGTAGGCGATGTTCGTCGCGACGACGGCGACGCCGCCGCTCGTGTCGGTGACGATGACGGGGATGACGAAGGCCGCGCCGACCGCGCTCACCGCGAGCGCCGCGATGATGCCGTCGAGCCAGACGCTCGAGCTGATCCGCCGCCAGCGCGGGCGGACGAGGAGCATGAGCGCGACGTAGCAGGGCGGGTAGAGCCCGAGGTAGAGCGCATCGCCGAGCGATGGGTAGGGCGGCGCCTCGAGCGAGGCGAGCACGGCGCTCCAGTAGATCGAGCCGCCGGCCCAGAGGAGCATCCCCGTCCCGAGGAGGGCCCATGTCGGCCGCTCGCGCGAGACGATGGCCGCGCGAGCGAGGCAGAGGAGCGCGGCCGCGGCGAGCATGCCGCTGAAGACGTAGGTCTTCATGACGCGGTCGAGGCCGAGGCCGCCGTCGGAGAGGGCGTAGGCGAAGTAGGCCGCCCACACCGCGGCGAGGCCGAGCGTCGCGAGACGCACGGCCTGCCGCGGCAGCGCGGGCAGACCCGCGGTGAGGGGAAGGACCCTTCTCGTGAGAGGTGGAGGACCTGGCACGCACCCATTCATCGGCGCGACGACGGTCGCTCTTGATAAGGGCCCTATACGTCATCTGTCGCGGTCGCCTCCCGGAAGGCGGGCGCCGACGAAGAGGAGGCCGTCGTAGCCGGGGTCCGAGGCCGGGTCCTCGGCGCCGACCGTGCGGACCTCGACGTCCTCGAGCCGCAGCCCCGCGCGGTCGAGGTAGCCGAAGATCGTCTCGTCGTCGACCGAGAAGGCGGGGAAGTCGCGCTGCTGGATGCGGTAGCCGCCCGAGCGGCAGATGAACGAGAGGAGGAGCGTCGCCCCGGGACGGCCGAGGTCGCCGAGCTTGCGGAGGAACGCGACGAGCTCCTCCTCGTCGTTCGTCGCCGACTCGGCGAAGAAGTGGCAGGACACGACGTCGTGGGCGCCGCGCCACCTCGCGGGCACGGGGTCGCGCCAGTCGAAGCCGGCGAGGTCCCACGTCGAGTCGCGCAGCGCCCTGGTGAGGAGGGCCGGATCCGCGCCGGTCTCCTCGTGCAGCCAGTCGAGGACCGGCGAGTAGTCGAACTGCGACGGATCGTCGCGCAGCCAGCCGTCGACCTCGCTGAGGTTCTTCCAGCCGATGTCGGTGAACGTGACGTGCTCGTACGGCCGCGCCCGCGCCGCCATGAGGGCGATGAGGGAGTAGAGGCACGGTCCCCCGGCGACCTCGATGACGCTGCCCGTCGGCACGTCGCGGGCGGCGAGGTAGTCGGTGATGGACCGGACGAAGGCGATGTTCTCGGGACCCATCGCGCCGTAGTACTTCTCGAGGTAGCTGCGGGCGGGGAACTCGAAGAAGACGGAGTCGGGGCTCACGGTGGTGGTCATGGTCTGCGGTCTCCTCGGGGAGGTGGGGAACGAAACGGAACGGGACGGAGGGTCAGTCGCGGACGACCCGGACGGCCGCCGTCGCGGCGTCCCAGGTGCCGCGCAGCGGGAGGCCGAGCTCGCGCATCTCCTCGAGATGGGCGACGAGCCCGGCGGTGAAGCGCTCGCCCGGCAGGACCTTCGCGATGCCGGGCGGGTAGACGGCGATCGTGTCGGCGCTCACGCGCCCGACCGCGTCGCGGAGCGGCACGCGGTCGTGCGAGGCGAAGAACGCGTCGCGCGGGCGCATGGCGGGCTCCCCGACGCATCCACCGCCGGACGGCGAGCGCGGAGGGCCGGCGATGGGGGCCCGCGGCTGGGTGAGCAGGGCGTCGACGAGGCGAGACCCGTACCGGCGGACCGGGGTGCCGACGCCGACGTGGGCGACGACGACGGTCGGGGTGACGAGCTCGAGGTTGACGTCGGCGTCCCGGAGCAGTCCCTGCGCGAGCGCGGGACCGTCGGTCGCGGTCCCGGTCACGTCGATCGCGAGGCGCAGCCGGTCGTAACCGGCGACGCCGTGCCGGCCGACGAGCTCCTCGCCGAGGACGCGGAAGCCGCAGAGCTCGCGGATGTCCCGCTTCACCGACTCCATCTCGGCGACCGCGGTCGCGACGAGCCGGGGACCCTCGTCGTCCATGCGCGCCCGGGCGGCGTCGAGCGAGGACATGAGGAGCGAGCTCGGGCTCGTCGAGCGGACGAGGGCGAGGGCGCGGTCGATGTGGTGCGCGTCGAGCTGCGGGAGGCGGCGCGTCCCGAGGTGGAGCATCGCGGACTGGCTGAGGCTCCCGACGAGCTTGTGCGTGCCGGAGACGACGACGTCGGCGCCGGCCGCGAGCGCGTCGTCCGGCAGCTCGTCGTGGAAGCGCAGGTGGGCGCCCCACGCCTCGTCGACGACGAGCGCGACCCCGCGGGCGTGGCAGACGCCGGCGAGAGCGCGGACGTCGGCGGTCGCCCCGAAGTACGTCGGGCTCACGACGAACGCGGCGACGGCGTCCGGTGCGTCGTCGAGCGCCGTCGCGAGCTCGCCCGCCGTGATGCAGTGCGCGATGCCGAGGCGCTCGTCGACGGCCGGGGTGAGGAAGCGCGGCCGCAGGCCGCCGAGGACGAGCCCGTGGATCGTGCTCTGGTGGACGTTGCGCTGGACGACGACGCTCCCGCCCGCCTCGCCGAGCGCGAGGCAGACGGCGTGCGAGGCCTCGCTCGACCCGTTGACCATGAACCACGTGCGCCGCGCGCCCCACGTGCGGGCGGCGAGGCGCTCGGCACGGGCGAGCGGCGTCTCGGCGTCGCCGATGTCGACCCCCTCGATGCACGACGGCACGTCGAGGGCGAGGGCGGCGCCGAAGGCGCGGCGGAGGAGCTGGTCGGCGCCGTCGCCGCCGCCATGGGCGGGGACGTGGAAGCGCGCCGGCGAGCGGCGGGCATACGCCTCGACCGCCGCGAGATAGGGGGCGGCGCTCGTCGCGCCGAGTAGGTCGTCGGCAGGTGCGCTGCGCGCAGGACGCGTCGCGCGGGCCGCCGGCTGGGGAACCGAGATCGCCATGCCGAGTGAGTCGGCGGCGACCAAGGGCGACTGTAGTCGCACTCTTCGCAATTTGCGAGAAATGGAGAGCGAGGCCGTCTCTCGGCCCGCCGGGTGGGCGTCGTCCGGACGACGCGGGCGGTGCGCGGCGCGACGGCCGACCTGCTGAGCTTCGCGGTCATGACGACGTCGTGGCCCGATCCCGCGCAGCCCCCGAGCGGTCCCCTCGCGGGCGTGCGCGTCCTCGACCTCAGCCGCATCCTCGCCGGCCCCTTCTCGACGCAGATCCTCGCCGACCTCGGCGCGGACGTCATCAAGGTCGAGCGTTCGGGCGAGGGCGACGAGACGCGGCGGTGGGGGCCTCCGTACGCCGCGAGCGGGGACGCCGCGTACTTCCTCACCTGCAACCGCGGCCGCCGCTCGATCGCGCTCGACCTCCGCGACGACGCGGACCGCGCCGTCGTCCTGGCGCTCGTCGAGCACGCCGACGTCCTCCTCGAGAACTTCCTCCCCGGGACGATGGAGCGTCTCGGGCTCTCCGACGAGGTGCTCGCCGCCCGCAATCCGAAGCTCGTCCACGGCGTCATCTCCGGCTACGGCCACGACGGCGCCCGCGCGAGCTGGCCGGCGCTCGACTTCGTCGTGCAGGCGCACGCCGGCGTCGTCTCGCTGACGGGCCCCGACCCGGAGACGCCGGTGAAGGCGGGCGTCCCGATCGCGGACCTCTCGGCCGGGCTCTACGCCGCGATCGGCGTCCTCGCCGCGCTCCGGCGCGCCGAGGCGACGGGCGTCGGAGAACGCGTCGAGGTCGCGCTCGCCGAGGCCTGCGGATCCCTCCTCGTCAACCACGCGCTCAACCACCTCGTCAGCGGGACGGCGCCGCGCGCGCGAGGCAACACGCACCCGAGCATCGCGCCCTACCAGGTGCTTCCGGCCGGCGACAAGGGCGTCGCGATCGCGGCGACGAGCGAGGCCCAGTTCGCGCGCCTCTGCGACGTCGTCGGCGCCCCGCAGCTCGCGCGGGACCCCCGGTTCGCGACGAACCCGCTGCGCGTCGAGCACCGCGAGGAGCTCGAGGCCCTCCTCGCCGAGCGCCTCGCCGCGCGGCCGGCGGCCGAGTGGGTGCAGGCGCTCAACGAGGCGGGCGTCGCGGCGGCGCCGATCAACACGGTCGAGGAGATGCTCGCCGACCCCGACACCCGCGCGGGCCTCGTCGCGGAGCTGCCCGACGGGACACCGCAGCTGAGGACGCCGATCCGGCTCGGCGGCGCGCCGCTCCCGCTGTCGGGTTCCCCTCCCGCGCTCGGTGAGCACGACGCGGGGATCCGCGCGGCGGCGCAGGGCCCCGAGCGCGGGCGCACGGGCCAGAGCCCGGCGACCGAGGGCGCGGCGACCGGTGAGCCGCCGCGTCACCCGCACCCGGGGTGAAGCGCCCGGTCAGGCGTCGGGCAGCGCGCCGGACGCGCGCAGCTTCTCCTGCCGCGCCGCGTCGAAGCCCCAGCTCTCGAGCACGGCGGCGCTGTCGGCGATCGGGGGCCGGGCGGCTCCCGGGGTCCGGTCGAAGCGCGGGGCGGCGTCCGGCTGGCGCATCCCGGCGACCTCGACGAACGTGCCGCGGGCGGCCATGTGCGGGTGCTCGTGCGCGTCGCCGAGGCCGCGGACGACGGTCGCGCAGGTCTCCTCCTTCTCGAGGAGGTCCGCCCAGTGCGCGGTGTCCTTCGACGCGAAGACGCCGGTGAGGCGCTCCTTGAACTCGGGCCAGCGGTCCTGGGCGAACTGCGGCATCTCGTCCGCCGGGATCTCGAGGAGCTCGAGGAGGCGCGCGTAGAACTGCGGCTCGATCGCGCCGACCGCGACGTGACCGCCGTCCGCCGCGCGGTAGACCTCGTAGAAGTGGGCGCCCGAGTCGAGGAGGTTCGTGCCCGGCTCGTCGGACCAGAAGCCCGCGGCGCGCATGCCGTGGAACATCGCCGTGAGGGTGGCGGCGCCGTCGACCATCGCGGCGTCGACGACCTGGCCCTTCCCGGACGTCCGCGCCTCGATGACGCCCGCGAGCACGCCGAGGGCGAGGAACATCGCCCCTCCGCCGTAGTCGCCGACGAGGTTGAGCGCGAACATCGGCCGCTCGCCCTTGCGCGCCGAGGGGCCGAGCGCGCCTGCGAGCGAGATGTAGTTGATGTCGTGGCCGGCGACCGAGGCCATCGGCCCCTCCTGCCCGTAGCCGGTCATGCGGCCGTAGACGAGCTTCGGGTTGCGGGCGTGGACGTCGTCGGGACCGAGGCCGAGCCGCTCCATGACGCCGGGCCGGTATCCCTCGATGAGCGCGTCGGCCTCCGCGGCGAGGTCGAGCACGGCCTCCCGCCCGGCGTCGCTCTTGAGGTCGACGAGCACGGTCGCGCGCCCGCGGAGCGTCGTGTTGAACTTCGTCGGGAAGAGATCCCCGCCCGGGCGGTCGAGCCGCAGCACGTCGGCGCCGAGGTCCGAGAGGAGCATCCCGGCGAAGGGGTTCGGGCCGATGCCGCCGACCTCGAGGATGCGGACGCCCGTGAGGGGGCCGGTGCGCGGAGGGGTCTCAGGGGAGCTCATGCGGCGGCATCCTGCCAGAGACATCCTGCAGACGGCGCTGTTGGCAGCCTGCCAACCCGCCGGACGCCTGGGTCGGGGACGACGCGGCGCGCAGACCCGTGCTGCGCGCCGCGAGCGCGCGGTCAGTCGATCGAGAGCGTGTGCACCGCCGGATCGGTCGGGGTGCGCGCGGCGACCTCGTCGTAGTCGAACGCCGTGCCCGGGACGTCGCCCGGCTTGCCGAACCCGAAGCCGACGGACTCGAGGACCTCGACTGCCTTGAGGATGCTCGAGAAGCCGCCCTGACCGGTCGTCGGGATGTTCGGCGTCTGCTCGGCCTGCCGGAACTTCGCGTACGCGCGGTCGTTGCCGAGGCGTCCCAGAGACTGGAGCGCGAGCGCGCGGTGGACGGCCTCGGTCGCCATGATCTCCGCGGTGTAGCGGGCGAACTTCGAGCCGCTCAGCGTCCCCTGGCGCGCGAAGACCGTGTTGGCGAGCAGGTAGGCGTTGATGAAGACCTGGTCGCCGACGACGAGCGCGGTGAGGAGGTTCTCGGGGGTCTCGAAGACCGAGTTCGGGACGAAGATCCTCTTCGTCACCGGCTTGCCGCCGACGGCGTCGGAGGTGAGCAGCTCGTAGTGGTTCTTCTCCTGCTGCGCCGCGGCCGCCACGTTGCGGCGCGTCACGGGGTCGAGCCGGTCCCCGAGCCGCTCGACGCCGACCGTGTTGACGATCGTCGCGAGGACCTCGGCGGTCGCCGCGACCGCCGCGATCGTCTCGATCGAGTTCTTCTCGTCCGTCGCGACCTTCGCGGCCGCCGGGCTCGCCGCGTAGCCGAGGAGGCCCATCGATCCGAGGGCGGCCGCGGTCCCCGCGACGATCTGACGGCGGGTCGCTGCGGGCTCTGCGGAATGCTGGCGGTCGATCGTCTCGAAGAGATGGTCGTTGACGTCGGACATGCGGGTCCTCCTCCGGTGGGGGTCGTCTCCTCGTAGCGCCGCGGCCGGTGTCGCAGCTCATCGCGTGGCGTCGGCCCGCTCGCGCCTCGGCGCGCGGCCGCTGCGGCGGTGTGCGCGCACGCGTCCTGATCGGCACGCCGACGCGCCACGTAGCACGGACATGACCTCGTTCGCCACGATCGCCCTCGCCGGGCCCGGCTCGGTGCTGCCGGTCGCCGCGGTCGCCGTCGCCGCACTCATGCTCGCGACGTGGGGACTCGCTCTCGTGCTCCGCGACGTCTCGATCGTCGACGTCACATGGGGGCTCGCGTTCGTGACGATCGCGGTCGCGAGCGCGCTCGCCGGTGACGGCGACGAGGCGCGACGCGTCCTCCTCCTCGTCCTCGTCGGCCTGTGGGGCCTGCGGCTCGCGGGTTACATCGCGTGGCGGAAGACGCGCGAGTCGGGGGAGGACCGCCGCTACGCGCGGATGCGCGAGCGACACGGCGACGCCTTCGCGCTCGTGAGCCTCGTGAAGATCTTCCTCCTCCAAGGCGTGCTCGCCCTCGTCGTCGCGCTCCCCGTCATGGTCGGCGCCGAGCAGGACGACCCCGTCTCCGCGTTCGTCGTGGCCGGCGTCCTGCTCTGGGCGATCGGCGTCTTCTTCGAGGCGGTGGGCGACGCGCAGCTCGCGCGGTTCAAGGCCGACCCCGCGAACGAGGGGCAGGTGATGGACCGCGGGCTCTGGCGCTACACCCGCCATCCGAACTACTTCGGCGACTTCTGCGTGTGGTGGGGGATCTGGCTCGTCGTCGTGGACGCCGGGGGCACGTGGTGGACCCTCGTCGGCCCCGTCGTCATGAGCGTCCTCCTCATCCGCGTGAGCGGCGCCGGCCTCCTCGAGAAGGACATCGACGAGCGCCGTCCCGGCTACAAGGAGTACGTGAAGTCGACCTCCGGCTTCGTCCCCCTTCCGCCGCGGACCCGCAGCGAGCCGCGCGGCGTCCTCGGCTGAGCCCGAGGGGTCACGCACGGGGGCGCAGGAGGTAGTGGCTCACGAGCCACTCGTTCCCGCCGCGGAAGCCCCAGATGACGTCGGTGGAGAGGAAGAAGAGGCGCCACGTGCCGAAGAGGCGGCGCGCCTCGCGCTCCGAGCGGCCCGCGCCGCGCAGGACGCGGATCGCCTCCGCCTCGCTCGCGTCGAGGCGGTCGAGCCACGCCCGGAGGGTCCGCGCGTAGTGCGTGCCGGGGACGACCCAGCGCTCCTCGAGGAGCAGGTCGTCCTGGAAGCGGGCGATGAGGTCGTGGCTCGGCATGAGGCCCGACGTGAAGAAGCGCTCGGCCGCCCACGTCCCGACGAAGAGGTAGGGCGTCGTGCGGTGGCTGAAGACGTGGACGAAGAGACGGGAGTCCTCGTCCTTCAGCCACGTCGAGACGCGCCGCAGGAGCTCCTCCCAGTTGCGCATGTGCTCGAACATCTCGATCGACATGACGCGGTCGAACGTGCGGCCCGGGGCGAAGTCGTTGACGTCGGCGGTGACGATCTCGAGGTTGCCGAAGCCGCGCTCGCGCGCCGTCTCCGTGATCCACTCGCGCTGCCCGTGCGAGTTCGACACGCCGAGGATGCGCGCGTTCGGGTAGTGCTCGGCGAGCCAGAGGGAGAGCGAGCCCCAGCCGCAGCCGAGGTCGAGGATCTCCATGCCGTCGCGGATGCCGGCGCGCTCGCACGACAGCCGCAGCATCGCCTCCTCGGCGCCGGCGAGGTCGGTGACGCCGTCGGCCCACAGGCAGCCGCTGTACTTGCGGCGAGGACCGAGCGTGAGGCCGAGGAACTCCGCGGGCAGCTCGTAGTGCTGGGCGTTCGCCTCCTCCGTCGCCTCGGCGATCGGCCCTGTCCGCATGCGCTCCAGCAGCTCGCGGAGCCGGATCTCCTCGCCCTCCACGCCACCGGCGTGCATGCCGCGCAGCCGCTTGCGCGTCGCGAGGGAGGAGCCCGCGCGCAGGACGGCGTCCGGGAGCAGTCCGCGCTCGAGGCAGACGTCGAGGGCGCGGTAGCGCAGAGCGGAGTGGTTCGTCACGCCACGGAGTGCGGCGCAACGGCGCTCGCGGATCACCGCTGAACGCGATCGCGGGGACCCGCCGCGCTCTCTCAGGCGGCTCCCAGGAACCTCTCACGCTCCTCCGGGGCGGCGCGGCGATCGTCGCGCCATGGCGAACACGGCCGAGCCACGCTCTCTCGCCCTTCGCCGCCCTGCCCCCGACGACGCGCTCGCCCGCCGCGCCGCGGGCGGCGACGCCGACGCCTTCGCCGTCCTCGTCCGCCGCCACCAGGCGCGCATCGAGCTGTACTGCCGCTCGATCCTGCGGCACGAGGAGGACGCCCGAGACGCGGCGCAGTCCGCCTTCACGAAGGCGTTCTTCGCGCTCCAGGGGCGCGACGAGGATCTCGCGGTGAAGCCCTGGCTCTACCGCATCGCCCGCAACGAGGCGATCTCGCTCCTGCGACGGCGCCGTCCGGACGCCGAGCTCGCCGATTCGACGCCGGCGCCCGACGCGACGCCCCACGAGGCGCTCGTCGTCCGCGAGGAGCTGCGCGCGGTGCTCCACGCCGTCGGCGACCTGCCCCCTCGCGCTCGCGAGGCGCTCCTCCTGCGCGAGCTCGCGGGCCTCGGCTACGCCGAGGTCGGGGGCGTCATGGGCACGTCGACCGGCGGCGCCCGCCAGGCGGTCTTCGAGGCGCGCAGCGCGCTGCACGACGACCGGGGCGGCCGCGACGCCGACTGCGAGGAGATCCGCGCCGAGCTGTCGGCCGCCGATCACCGCCGTCGTCCGACCCGCCGCGTGCGCGGCCATCTGCGCGCGTGCGCCGGCTGCGGGGCGTGGAGCGCGGCGCAGGACGCTCGCCGCACGCGTCTCGCCCTGCCGCCGCTCGCCGGTCTCCCGGTCGCCGGAGGTCTGTCGGACTGGCTCACCGGCGTGCTCGGCGCCTCGGCGGGGGCGGGGGCCGGCGGCGCCGCCACCGGCTTCGCGATCCCCGGTGGCGCCTCCGCGCTCGCGACCGTCGCGGTCCTCGCCGCGACGGCCGCCCCGCCGCTCGCGACCGGCCCGCCCGAACGCGAGGCGGCGCACCCGCGCGCCGCCGCGTCGGCCCCGGCCGTCCGCGAGGCCCCCTCGGCGTCGATCTCGGCCGCTGCAGCGTCGGGCGCGAGCGGAGTCGCGG
>NZ_JBLKKY010000013.1:0-76799 GCF_059438195.1 Paraconexibacter sp. | reverse complement strand
CGCGTTGGATTCGCCCCCTATGTGGGGGTCAATCGAACGCGCGTTGATCTCGCCCCCCGCGCCCCGCGGCTCGGGGCGGGCGGACCGATGTGCCGAGGGCGGGCGCTCAGCCCCAGGGGTGCTCGTCGCCCCACGGGCTCGGCCCGTCGGGCTCGTAGCCGACGCCCTCGAGGAGAGCGGTCCGCTTCCAGCGGCTCACCGGCTCCTCCTCGGCGACGATGACCGGGGCGTTGTCGTGCAGGAAGCGCTGGATCGCGGCGACGACGGCCGCGGCCTCGTCCGGTGTCGCGGAGGCGGGGATCCCCTCGATGTGCGGGCCGTCGCTCGGCATCGGCGGGGATCCTACAGCCGGACGGTCTGCGGGCTCCCCCTGCCCTCGCGCAGGGCCTCCATCGCGCGCAGCGCGATCGCGAGGTCCTGGATCGCCAGTCCGGTGGAGTCGAAGAGGGTGACCGCCTCGCTGCCCGGCCGCCCGGCCGCCTCTCCGGCGAGGACCGCCCCGAGGTCCGTCACCCGCTCGCGCCCCACGAGGCCCGCCCGGACCGCGCCGGTGAGCTCCCCGCCGTGGCTCGCCTGCGCCCACTCGTCGCAGAAGAGGGCGCACGAGGCGACCGCGGCGGGCGTCATCTCGGCCTTGCCCGGCCCGTCGGCGCCGAGCATGTTGAGGTGGAGGCCGGGACGCAGGTCCTTCGCGTCGACGACGATCTCGTGACCGGGGGTGACGCACGTCACGACGTCGCAGCGCAGCGCCTCTTCGCGCGTGCCGGCGCGCCAGCCCTCCCCGAGCTCGTCCGCGAGACGGCGGGCGCTGTCCTCGTGCGGGTCGTGGACGACGTTGCCCCCGCCCGTGCCCCAGCCGTCGGCCGCGAGGCAGCGGGCGGCCCACGCCCCGTGCAGCCCGCAGCCGATGAGGCCGACGGACGACGCGCCCTCGGGCGCGAGCGCCCGCGCGGCGATCGGCGCGACCGCCCCCGTCCGCAGCGCGGTCACCGCGCGCGCGTCGAGGAGCGCGAGCGGCTCGCTCGTCTCCGCGTCGCTCACGCAGAGGAGGCCCATGACGGTCGGCAGCCCCTTCTCGGGGTTGTCCGGGAACGACGAGATCCACTTGAGGATCGCGATCCCGCCGCCGAGCGCAGGCATGGCGCGGAAGTCGCCGTGGGGCGGGCTCTCGAGGTAGACCTTGCTCGGCATCGTCCACTCGCCGCGGCGGTGGGCGACGAACGCGTCGCGCGTCGCGGCGATCGCCTCGCCGGGGGGGACCGCGGCGAGGAGGGCGTCGTGGTCGAGGACGGAGAGGTCGGGCATTCAGCCTCCGAGGCCGATTCGGTGAGCGAGGTCGTCGTCATCGTCGTCGCGCCGCCCGCCGGAGCCCGGGCCGGGACTCCCCGGCGGCGGGGGCGCCGCAGGGCCGCCGAAGGTGTGCGGCGGGGCGGCGTCCGGTCCGCCGCGGTCGTCGACGACGGCGCGCGTGCTGCAGATGATGTCGTGCAGCGTCCGCCGGCGCCGGTCCCAGACGGCCCACAGGTAGCTCACGACGATCGGGAACGTGAAGAAGGCGAGGCCGCCCTTCACGATGATCTCGCGCAGGAACGCCCGGCCGACCGTCGGCGGCTCTCCGGTGTCCATGACGAGGCGGATGCCCACGAGGCGGCGCCCGATCGTCCGGCCCTGCCACAGCCCGAGCATGAGCCACGGGACGAGGAGCGTCCAGAGGATCGCCCCGCCGATCCCGGCGACGACGGGCCACACGTACTCGTCGACGACGACCTCGCCGTCGTCGACGTAGGTGTCGGTGAAGGCGGCGTCGTCCCCGACGGCGAGCGTGACGACGACGGCGACCGCGATCGCGACGACGAGCGGGAGGACGACGTAGTCGACGAGGAGCGCGACGGCGCGCTTCGCGATCGTCGCCGGCTCGAGGGCGTCCGCGGGCCGGGGGCCGCCGAGGAGCGACGAGGGCGTCCCGGCGTCGTAGGTCGGCCGGGCGCCCTCCGGGGGCAGGAAGCGCGGCGGCTCGGTCACTCCGAGGATGGTACGTCCCGGCCGGTAGGGTCGCGGCCTACCGTGCTTCCCTCGGCGACGCAACACATCCTCAAGAGCCTCCCCAAGGAGGCGACCGTGCTCGATGTCGGCGGGTGGGCTGCGCCGTTCAACCGCGCGACCCACGTCATCGATCTCATGCCCTACGAGACGCGCGGCGCGATGGGCAGCTACGGATCGGGACCCGAGCGATTCGAGCGCCGGACGTGGACGATCCGCGACGTCTGCGCCCGCGAGCCGTGGCCGTACGCCGACGACCAGTTCGACTTCGCGATCTGCGTGACGACTCTCGAGGACATCCGCGACCCGATCTGGGTGTGCCGCGAGATGAGCCGCGTCGCCCGGGCGGGCTACGTCGAGGTCCCGACGATCGAGGCCGAGCTCATCTACAACGTCGAGGGCAACGGGCCCTTCCTCGGCCACGAGCACCACCGCTGGCTCTGCGACGTCGTCGATGGGACGCTCGTCTTCACCCACAAGCCGCACTCGATCCACCACGACTGGACGCTGCGCGTGAACGACCGCTGGCGCGCGCGGATGAGCCTCGAGGACCATCTCCTCGGTCTCTTCTGGGAGGGCGAGATCCGGGCCGGCGAGCGCCCGCTCATCGGGCCGCAGGACTACGCGGCGTTCTACGACGAGCTTCGTGACCGCCTGCGTCGCCGGTTCGAGCCGTCGACGACGGAGATCCGCGCGAAGCAGGCACGGGACGTCGCGCGGCACGCGGCCGGGCTCGCGGCGCAGCGACCGCGGAGGTTCGCGGCGAGCCTCCTCGACCGCCTGCGCTGAGCGTCCCTCGGGGCCCGAGGTCAGCCGCGGCGGCGAGCGCCGAGGACCTCGCCGGTCCCTGACTGCACGAGGAGCTCGTCGAGGGCGCTGCCGGGGGTGACCTCGACGATGAAGTTCGCGCCCGTGGCGGCGCACATCCGGCGGCAGCGCACGAGCGAGGCGAGCCCCGTGGAATCGGCGAACTCGACGGTGCGGGCGTCGACGACGACGCTCTGCGGCCGGCCGCGGAGCCCACGGCGGATCGCCTCGATGAGGGCCTGGCCGCGTTCGAGGTCGAGCTCGTCGGTGACCATGAGGCGGAGCACCTCCGGCGCCGAGTCGTCCGCCTGCACCTCGTGGCCCGCCATGCCCGGTGAATGACCGCTCGCCGGGACACCCAAACCTCCCCGGCCGGGCGGTCCGGGCGTTCGATCCGGGCCATCGCCGGGTACGGCCCGCTGGATGTCAAACGACCTCCGCGACGGCTGTGACGGCAGGCTCTGACGCGCCGACGAGCGCGGAGCGGATCGCGGCCGCCCTCGCGGTCCTCGCCGCCTTCGAGCGGCGGGACCTCGAGACGATGCTCGAGTACGCGACGCCCGAGGTCGAGCTCACGACGATGGCGGTCGCCACGGGTCGCCGCAGCACGCCGTACCGGGGTCACGAGGGGCTCCGCGAGTACCTCGCCGACGCGGAGGAGATAGGCCTCGACTTCGCCATCGAGGTGACGGGCGCGCACGCGACGGGCGACGCCGTCGTCGTCCTGGCGCGCATCCGCGGCTCGATCGGCGGCGAGCCGGCGGACATGCCTGTCACCTACGTCTTCCGCACGGCCGGCCGGCGGATCTCGCACGCGGTGGTGAGCGCCGATCTCGACTACCGCGCCGACCTCGCCGCCGGCCTCACCGGCCTGGCAGCGCACGACGGAGACTCCTCGGCGCCGGCCGTCGCGCCGCTCGTGCTCAACCTCGAGGCGAGCGCCGAGAGCATCGGCGTCGCCCGCCGGGCCGTCGACGCGTTCGCGACGGCCCTCGGGCTCGACGAGTCGGTCCGCACGAACATCCAGCTCGCCGTGAGCGAGGCGTGCACGAACGTCGTGCTCCACGCGTACCTCGACCGCGCGGACGACGAGCCGCGCCCGATGCGACTCATCGCCGCGCACCGCGGGAGCGAGCTCGTCATCGACGTCGAGGACGAGGGGCGCGGGATGGTGCCTCGTCCCGACAGCCCGGGCCTCGGGCTGGGTCTCGTCGTCATGGCGCGGGTGGCGGCCCGGTGCACGATCGTCACGCCGCCGGACCGCCGCGCCGGCGCCGCGATCCACCTCGAGTTCCACCTCGCCTGACCGCCACGCAGGGCCGAACCGGATTCCTCCGTGGCCAGGGCCACGGAGGAATCCGGTTCGGCGCCCCGGGCCGGGCCCGGGCTACAGCGGGATGTTGCCGTGCTTGCGCTTCGGACCCGGATCGCGCTTGGTCGCGAGGGTCTCGAGCGCGGTGATGAGCTTCGGGCGCGTCTCGTGCGGGACGATGACGTCGTCGATGTAGCCGCGCTCCGCCGCCGAGTACGGGTTCGCGAAGCGCGCCTTGTAGTCGTCCATGAGCTTCTCGCGGCGCTCGTCGGGCGTCGGCGAGTCGGCGATGTCGCGGCGGTAGATGATGTTCACCGCGCCCTCCGCGCCCATGACGGCGACCTCCGCCGTCGGCCACGCGAAGTTGAAGTCCGCGAGCAGGTGCTTCGACGCCATGACGTCGTAGGCGCCGCCGTACGCCTTGCGGGTGATGACCGTGATCTTCGGGACGGTCGCCTCGGTGAACGCGTAGAGGAGCTTCGCGCCGTGGCGGATGATGCCGCCCCACTCCTGGGTGGTCCCGGGGAGGAAGCCCGGCACGTCGCAGAACGTGATGAGCGGGATGTTGAAGGCGTCGCACGTGCGGACGAAGCGCGCCGCCTTCGCGGAGGCGTCGATGTCGAGGACGCCGGCGAGCGCGGCCGGCTGGTTGCCGACGATCCCGACGGCGTGGCCGTCGAGGCGCGCGAAGCCGATGATGATGTTCTTCGCGAAGTGCTCCTGCACCTCGAAGAACTCGCCGTCGTCGACGATGTGCCGGACGACGTTGCGCATGTCGTACGGCTTGTTCGGGTTGTCGGGCACGACCGAGTCGAGCTCGGGGTCCATGCGGTCCCGATCGTCCGACGGAGTCTCGCGCGGGGGCGTCTCGAGGTTGTTCTGCGGCAGGAAGGAGAAGAGGAAGCGCGTCTCCTCGAGGGCGTGGTCCTCGTCCTCGAAGGCGAAGTGGGCGACGCCCGACTTCGAGTTGTGCGACATGGCGCCGCCGAGCTCCTCGAAGCCGACCTCCTCGCCGGTGACCGACTTGATGACGTCGGGCCCCGTGATGAACATGTGCGAGGTCTCCTTCACCATGAGGATGAAGTCCGTGATCGCCGGCGAGTAGACCGCGCCGCCCGCACACGGGCCCATGATGAGGGAGATCTGCGGGATGACGCCCGAGCACCGGACGTTCCGCGTGAAGACGTCGCCGTAGGCGCCGAGCGAGACGACGCCCTCCTGGATCCGCGCGCCGCCCGAGTCGTTGATCCCGATGACCGGGCAGCCGATCTTGGCGGCGAGATCCATGATCTTGCACATCTTCTCGCCCATGACCTCGCCGAGCGAGCCGCCGAAGACCGTGAAGTCCTGGGAGAAGACGCAGACCCGCCGACCGTCGATCGTGCCGTGGCCCGTGACCACGGCGTCCGACCACGGACGGTTCTTCTGCATCTCGAAGTCGTGCGTCCGGTGGCGGACGAACGTGTCCACCTCCTGGAAGGAGCCCGGATCGAGGAGCTTCTCGATGCGCTCGCGGGCGGTGTACTTGCCGCGCGCGTGCTGCTTGTCGACCGCGGGGCCTTCCGCGTGGATCGCCGCGGCCCGGAACTCCTCGAGCTGGGCGAGCTTCTCTTCGAACGTCTCCGGTGGCTTCTGACGCATGGCGGCGGCGGAGTCTAGTGCGCCCCGGCCGCTGGAGGCGGTGCGGTGGGGGCGGTCGTCCCCCCGCCCGGTCGAGGTCCGGGGAGCCTCGTGGCGACCCGGTCGGCCATGTCGCTCGCGAGCTCGGCGACCGCCGGCGGCGGCGAGCACGGCTCGTCCTCTCCCCTCGCGACGTCGAACCACTCGTCGGTGCCCGCCGGCGTCACCCCGTTCTCGTGGGCGTACGCGCTCACGGTGCGGATGAGCTTGTGGCGCCCGAGCGTCACGGCGATGTGCTGCCCGGCCTGCCCGATCGCGACCTGGGGCCGCCGCGGGAGAGCCGGACCGCCGCGCAGCTCGGGGAGCCGGTCGCGGCCGTCGAGGCCCGCGGGGATCGTCAGGCCTGCGAGGGCGAGCGTGGTGGGCAGGAGGTCGACGAGCTCGATCGGCTCGCGGGGCGCGTGGAGGCGCTCGTGCAGGGCGGGAGCGGGCGCGACGACGACGGGAGCGGCGAGCACCGGCTCGAGGGGCGGGTGGTGGTGGAAGTGATGTCCGTCCTCGCCGAGGAGCTCGCCGTGGGGCGAGGCGACGACGAGCGTCGTGTGGTCGAGCATGCCCCGGTCGGCGAGCCCGTCGACGAGCGCCCCGACCTGGGTGTCGACGTGTGCGGCGCCCGCTCGGAGGTGTGCGAGGGGGTAGCGGCTGTCGACGACGCCGTCGAGCCAGGAGAGCGCGTCCCGCTCGATCTCCTGCAGATGGGGGAGCACGCGCTCGAGCCAGTCGACGAGCTCCCGCGGCACCTCGCCTCGCTCGAGCGCCTCGACCCGTGGTGCGAGCCACTCGGCGAAGTCGGCGAGCGGCAGGCCGTCGGTCGCCCGTGGTCCCAGCCCGGCGAGATGCGCCGAGAGGTCCGGGCCGGTCGGGCGCGCGCCGCGGACGTGCTCGACGACCGCTCGCAGACGCGCGACGAGACCGCCGTCCGCCGTCCCGGCGCGCATCGCGGGAAGCGCGCGGACGGTCTCGAGGACGACCTCGGCGCCGTGGATGCGGCCGAGGTCCTCGGGGCGGTGGCGGCGCGCGGGTGAGCGGGGGTCGCCCTCGTAGTACGGGGCGACGAGATCAGCGGGATACGCGCGGGGCGGATGCGCGTCGAAGTACTGCACCCATGAGAGGAGCGGGACGTCGCCCTCGAGGCCGTCGAGGTGCGCGAGGAAGGCGCGGGTCGTCGCCGCGCCGTCCTGCCACGGGTTCGCGCGGCAGTCGACGACGTCGGCGAAGACGCGCGCGAAGCCGTGCGGCTCGTCGCCGAGCTCGCGCTCGCTCGGGGCGAACAGGGTGTGCCCGCCCGCGCGCGCGAACTCGGTCGGAAGGGTCGGGAGGTGGGCCGGGAGCGCGCCCCACTCCTCGATGACGCCGTGATGATGCGGGAGCCGACCGGTGAGCATCGATGCGTAGCTGCCGGGCGTCGTCGTGCTCGCCGCGCGGGCGACGAACGCGATCGCGCCCGCGTCGCGGAGGGCGTCGATCCCATGAGGGCGAGGGCGTAGGAGGCGAAGTTGAGCTGGTAGCGCAGGGCGCTCGTCTGCAGCTGCTCGATGACGTCGAAGCCGTCGAACCGCTCGACCGGCTGCAGGCAGCGGTCGAGCACGTACCGGGCGACTCCGAGGTCGTCCGCGGACAGCTCGGCGCTCTGCCCGGGGGTGGCGGCGCGGGTCGGCACCTCGACGACTCCCGAGGAGAGATACGCGTTGCGCGCGACGGCGCGGCGCCGGCCGCGCACCAGCGCGACGCGCCGCAGGGCGACGACGGCCCCCAGGCCGCCGGCGGCGATGAGCGGGACGATCCAGAGCGCGGGATCGGAGAGGCGGTGGTCGTGGAGCCCCACCGGGACGAGGGTGAGCAGCCAGACGGCCGCGGGGACGACGGCGAAGCCGGTCGCGATCCAGGCGCCGAGCGACGCCGCGAACCCGAGAGCGGCGAGCGCGAAGAGACCCTCGTGCCCCATCGCGAGGAGGCTGCCGCCCGGGACGACGAGCCCGAGGCCGAGGATCCGCCAGGCGTCGGGGAGGCCCGAGAGGGCCACGGCGAGGCCCGCTGCGGCGAGCGCCGCCCACGTCAGGACGGCCCGCCGCAGGAGCCAGGACGCCAGCGGGCCGTCCGGCCGGTCGCGGAGAGGGATCGGCCGGAAGCCGGCCGCCGCTGCGACGGCTCCCTCGACGGCGGTCATGCGGGCGTCGGCCCCTGACGACGCGGGCGCTCCCACGAGCGAGACGACCGACGGCGTCTCCACGCGAGCAGCGGCGAGGCGACGAGACCCACGATGGCGGCTCCCACGGCGCAGCAGATCATCGGGCCGCGAGCCTACGTCACGGGTGCCCGGCGACGCCAATGCCGGGGCCCGTCGCCCCCGCGAACGAGGGGCCGCGGGGTCTGCACGGCCGGTCGTCATGCGCCCGAATGGGCGCGCACGAGCTCCGACGTTCGTCCAGGCCCGCGCGAGCTGCGCGAGATGTCGCCGACGACCGGGATGCGCCGGACTTCTGTCCGGCTCGTCCCACGGATGGGACACACCCGGTCCCCGGGTGCGCGAACGAGGAAGGAGCCGGACCCATGAGGAAGTCCCTCATCATCAAGCTGCTGGCGGCGCTCACCGTCGGCGCCGCCGTCTTCGCGATGGCCGCGACGCTCAGCGTGTCGAGTGACGATCTCGGCGCGGGCAACACGACCGTCGCCTCCTGCGACACCGACGGCGTGACGACGTCGTACACGACGGCCTGGGACGCGACCGACCAGCGCTACGAGGTGACCGAGGTCACCGTGGACGGGATCGCCGACGCCTGCAACACCCAGACCATGAAGGTGACGCTCGCCGACAACAGCGGCGCCTCTCTCGTCGAGGGCACCGTGACGGTCGCCGTCAACTCGGGCGCCGCGGACACGAGCGACACCGTCACGATGGCCACGGCCCCGTCGGCCGCCGTCGTCACCGGCGTCCACGTCGTCATCGGCTAGGCCGATGGGGAGGGCCGACCGTGCCGGCGATCGACGCGCGCAGGTCCACGGCCGCGCCGCCCCGGCGGCGCGGCCGGCTCGCGCGCGGGGCGCTGATGTGCGCGGCGGCCGTCAGCCTCGCCTCGGTGACGGTCGCGGCGGCCGCCTCTCTGACCCTCTCGGACGTTCCCGCCGCGGGAGGCAGCGCGGCGGTGCTCCCGTGCGACGACGCCTTCACGACCTCGGTCGCGACCTCCGGCGGCCTCGTGTCGTCGGTGACGGTCGGCGGCATCGCCGACCCGGCGTGCGAGGGCGGCGAGATCTCGGTGTCGCTCCTCGCCTCGGGCAGCCGCGTCGCCTACGGCGGACCGGTGGCGATCCCGGCCGACGGCGACACGACGGACGGCTCGGTCGTCGTCCCGCTCACCGGCTCACCCGCCCCGGACGGCATCGACGCGGCCCGCATCGTCGTCACGGGCCCATGATGGGGCGCGTCACCAGGACCGCCGCGGCGACCGCCGCGGCCCTCGCGGCCGGGGCGGCCGTCGCGGCGGGCGGCCCGGTCGGCGTGTCGAGCGAGCGCCTCACCTCGCTCGCGATGCCCGCGACCGCGGCCGCGACGACGTGCACGCCGGCGGTGAGCGCGGACACCTACAGCGACGAGCTCAGCTCGGGCACGAACTTCGGCACGGCGTCCTCGGCCTACGTCACGTCGGCGAGCCTGCTCTCACTCGGTCTCGGGAACCGCCGGACGTACGTGCGCTTCGACCTCGCCTCCTGCGGGATCCCGGCCTCCGCGGACGTCCGCTCGGCGACCCTGAGCCTCCATCTGGCCGACGCGCCGTCGCTCTCGCGCACCTACCAGCTCGCGCGCGTCAGCGCCGCGTGGGGCGAGACGACGCTCACGTGGTCGAACCAGCCCTCGGTGAGCGGCACGACGGGGAGCGTCTCGACCGGGACGACCGACGGCGTCACGCGGCAGTGGGACGTCAGCACCGACGTGAGCGCGTTCGTCGCCGGCTCCGCGACGAACAACGGCTGGAGGGTGAGGGACAGCGTGGAGAGCAACCTCCTCCTCGCCTACACCGGACGCTTCTCGACCCGCGAGGCGGCGACCGCCGCCGAGCACCCCGAGCTCGTCGTCACCTACTACCCGTGAGCACCGTCTCGACAGCCCCGCCCGCCGCGCGCGCGCACCCGGGGGTCGACCGGGCGACCGTCCGCGGCATCGCCTCGGCGCTCGCGCTCCTCGCTCTCGTCGCGGTCTGGTTCGTCGTCGTGCGGCCGACGACGCTCGGCGGCGCCACCGGCTACGTCATGGTCTCGGGAGAGAGCATGGAGCCGAGCCTCTCGTCGGGAGACCTCGTCCTCACGCGGCGCGTCGCCGAGTACCGTCGCGGGGACGTCATCGCCTTCCGCGTGCCGGAGGGGGACGTCGGCGCCGGGGCGACCGTCATCCACCGCATCGTCGGCGGGTCCGCCGAGGCGGGGTACGTCACCCGGGGCGACAACCGCGACGCCGACGACCGCTGGCGCCCGCGTCCGGGGGACGTCGTCGGTCGGCTCGTCGCCCACGTCCCGTCGGCGGGGAGGTGGGTCGCGACGGTGCGCTCGCCGCCGGTCCTCGCCGGTCTCGCCGCCGCGCTCACGCTTCTCGCGTGGCCGGCCGGGCGCCACGGGCGCGCGGACCGCGCCGGGCGCTCCGGCGGGGGCGAGAGCGGGCTGTAGCGGAGCTCGCCCTCGACCGCGACGGCCGGTCAGCGCTCGAGGTCGTGCTCCTCGCGCAGCCGCTCGATCCCTGCCGGGGTGAGGGCCCAGACACCCGCGCTCTGCTCCGAGACCATGCCCTCGCCGCGCAGCGCGCCGAGATCGAGGGAGGTCCGCATGTCGCCTCGCGAGCGCCCGACGGCGTCGTCGATGACGGCGGTCGAGATGCCGACGCCCGCCTCGGCGTGGGCGGCGTCGGCCAGCGCCCTCAGCACGTTCGCACGATCCCGCCGGCTCATCGACGGATCCTCGCAGACGGGGCGAGGCGCATCGGCGGCGTCCTCGGCGTCGCACGGCCGGACACGACGAAGGCCCCGCCGGGGCGGGGCCTTCGATCACAAGCGGCTGATGGGATTCGAACCCACGACCTTCTGCATGGCAAGCAGACGCTCTAGCCAACTGAGCTACAGCCGCGCGAGGACGACGGAGTATAGCCGGGCCGCGGGACGGCCGGCGTCGCCGCCTACACGGGCCGCTCTCCGCCCGCCTGCGCCTCGGGCGTGACGAGCTCGGCCTCCTCCGCGCGGTACGGGCGCCAGCCGTTCGTGATCGGCATCCGGAGGTCCTGGCCGAAGGCCCGCGCCGTGATGCGGATGCCGGGCGGAGCCTGGCGGCGCTTGAACTCCGCGTCGTCGATGAGCTGCAGGACGCCGCGGATGATCGCGATCTCGGTCCCCGTCGCGGCGATCTCGTTCAGCGTCTCGCCGCGCTCGACGTAGCGGTCGATGATCTCGTCGAGGACGTCGTAGTCGGGCAGCGTGTAGATCTCGAGCTCCTGCGCGGTCGCCGGGCGCTCGAAGACCCGCGCGGGGATCACGCGGTCGCGACGGTTGCGCCACCGCGCGAGGGCGTAGACGAGCGTCTTCGGGCAGTCCTTGAGCGGGGCGAACGACCCGGCCATGTCCCCGTAGAGGGCCGCCGTGCCGATCGAGAGCTCGGTCTTGTTCCCGGTCGCGAGGGGGATGTGGCCGAGCTCGTCGCACGCCGCCCACAGGATCGCGGCCCGGGTGCGCGACTCGAGCGCGACGCGCGTCTCTGCGCCGGGGTGGCGCTCGAGCAGCGGGGCGAGGTGCGAGCGCAGAGCCGTGCTCACCGACTCGATGGGGATCGTCTGGAAGTCGAGGCCGAGGCGCGTCGCGAACTCGCGGGCGTCGTCGAGCTCCTCGGAGGGGGAGGACGGACCGGGCATCGCGAGGGCGAGGACGTTCTCCGGGCCGAGGGCGTCGGCCGCCACCGCCGCGACGAGGATCGAGTCGATGCCGCCGGACAGTCCGAGCGCGGCGCCCGTCGCGCCGTTGCGCCGCACGAAGTCCCGCGTCCCCATGACCAGCGCCTGCCAGACCTGCTCCTCCGGCGCGATCTGCGGCGACGGGGGGCTCGCGGGGAGGGGGACACGCGCGTCCATCGGGCGCACGTGGACGGTCGTCACGGGGACGGTGAGGCGCCGCGGCGGCCCGAGGGGCACATCGATGCAGAAGCGCTCGGGGGTGAACTGCGCGGCTCGGTAGAGGAGGTCGCCCGCGGCGTCGACGACGAGCGAGCCGCCGTCGAAGACGAGCTCGTCCTGGCCCCCGACGGAGTTGACGTACACGACGGGCGTCCCGTTGCGGCGCGCGACCTGCGCGGCGAGCCCGAGCCGTCCGGAGGGCTTCTCCCGGTGGAACGGCGAGGCGTTGAGCACGAGGAGGATCTGGGCGCCCGCGGCGGCCTGCGCCTCGGGCGGCCCGTCTCCCGACCAGATGTCCTCGCAGATCGCGACGCCGGCCACCGTGTCGCCGATCCGCCACAGGATGTCCCGCTGGGACCCCGGCGCGAAGTTGCGCGCCTCGTCGAAGATCTCGTAGTTCGGGAGGAGGATCTTGTGGTAGTGGCCGCGGACCTCGCCGTCGCAGAGGACCGCGGCGCTGATCGCGACGTCCCGGTCGCGCGTGTCCCACGACCGGCGCGGGGGGACCCGCGCCACGGTGCCGACGACCGCTGCCGTGCGGCCGGAGGCCGCCGCGAGCCGCTCGATCGAGTCGACCGTCGCGTCGACGAACTCCTCGCGGAGAACGAGGTCGGCGGTCGGGTATCCGGTGAGCGCGAGCTCCGGGAAGACGACGACGTCGGCCTCCTGCTCCTCGGCCCACCGCATCGCGTCGAGGATGCGCCGGCGGTTGCCGGCGATGTCGCCGACGACGTTCTCGATCTGGGCGCCGGCGACGCGGATGCTGGAGGGAGAGGCGGGGATCACGGGCGCATCATCGCGGACGGGGGCCGTGCGCGGGCGGTGCGCTGCGTCCTCCTGATCCCGGCTCACCCGAAGCGGTCGATGAGAGACCGGTAGGTGAAGAACGCGACCTTCGGCGAGTAGTCGTCGCGGAGGATCCCGTAGTGGCTCTCGAAGCTCTCGACCGCGCTGTTCGCGTCGCGGAGGTTGAACCACCGCAGCCCGTGGACGCGGTAGGCGCGGCGATAGCGCATCACGGCGCGGACGACCGACGTCATGACCGCCTGCTGCTGGAGCTGGTGGCGGTCGCTGAGGTTCGTCGGATAGCCGCTCTCCGCGAAGATGATCGCGGCGTGCCCGAGCCGTGCGCGCGGGAGGTGGCGCTTGCGCAGCGCCCGCATCGCGTCGACCGTCGCCCGGTAGGAGGCGCGCTCGAGGCCTCCGCTGCGCAGCGTGGGGCCCCAGGTCCCGGGATAGGCGTTGACGCCCACCCAGTCGACGGCTTTCGCGAAGCGCCGTCCGCCCCGCTTGCGCAGGGAGCGGAAGAAGCGGTCCTCGTCGCGTCCCTTCGCGTACGCCCAGTTGAACCCGATCGCGAGATCGCGGCGGTCCTGGCGGCGCGCCTCCCGATCGGCGGCGACGACGCCGCGGACGAGCGCCGCACGGACGTTGCGGTACGCGCCGTCGGCGGCGTCCGGCGCCCCGTCGACGTTCGGCTCGTTCGCGATCTGCAGATGCGTGACGCCGCGGTTCCCGGCGAGCTGCGCGACGCGCCGGTGGACGAACCGCACGAACCCGCGGACGTCTCCCCGCGAGGACCGGGGCCGGTAGCGGAGCACGAGCTCGACGTCGTAGCCGCGGCGCGTGTAGCCGCTGATCTGCCGACGCAGCCAATCCGGGAGGTCGTCGCCGTCCGAGCGCCGGGTGTACTCGTCGAAGAGGTGGACGACGAAGGGGCGGTCGGGGTCGGCGCGGAGGACGTCGATGGCGGCCTGACGCAGTGCCGGGACCTCGGGCCGCGCGGGCGCGGGGCCGTTGACGGTGCCGGCCCCGCCGCCGGGGTTGATGCCGAACACGAGCGCCGGCGGCGTCGCGATGCGGGCGCGGACCTCGCCGGGGCGGACGCGGTCGTCCCGCGCTGCGTCGGCGGTCGCGGTCCCGACCAGGGCGAGCGTGCCCAGGAGCGCGACGAGAAGGCGAAGTGCCCGTGCTGTCGTGTGTCCCGCGAACATCGTGCGCTGCCGCCGCAGGTGGTCCCCCGCGGGCGACGTGGAGCGAGGTCCTGCCGTGGTCTCGCTCCTGACGGGAGTGCTCGGGGCGACTCCCGTAGCGGGTCACCGTAACAGCCACGACGGGTGACGCGCGCCGCGGCGTGCAAGCCGGCCGTCAGGCCCGGCCGCGCTGGAGCAGCGCGCCGACGATCGCCTCGCCGAGACGCGGGGGCTTCTCCGTGATCCGGGCCCCGCAGCCGCCGGGCGTCGTGCGCACGACGCGCGCGGAGAGCGTGAGCGTGCCGGACTCCTGGGCGATGCGGACGATGATGTCCTCACCCGGCTCGGCCGCGACGGCGTCGAGCCCGACGCCGCGTTCGGAGATGTCGCGCAGCCATCCTTCGACCGCGCCGGAGTCCGGCCGGCCGGGGAACTCGATGCTGGCGGGGAGCCGGACGCGAAGGCGCGGGCGCGACCGCTGGTCGCGGAGATGGCCGTCGCCGGCGGCGTCGAACCGCGTCGTCGTGGGGAGCGGCCCGGCGCTCACGCGCCCCTCGATCGACACGAGCACGCCGGTGTGCCGGAAGGTGAGCGCGGCGGGGAGGCGGTCGGCGTGGAGTCGGGCGTGTGCGTCGCCCGTGAGGATCGCCGAGCTCTCGTGCACCATGAGGACACGCTCGGTGAACCGGCGCGCGCCGATCTGGAGGTCCACCTCCTGGAGATCCTGCAGCCGCCGCATCGGACGTACGACTACCGCACTCGCGCCCGGAGCGGGGCCTCGGAGCCTGGTGGCCGCCCCTCAGGCGTCGGCCGCCCGCCGCGCGACGACGAGGTACTGGTAGGCCGTGAGCCGCTCGCGCGTCTCGCCGCTCTCGCCTCCGAGGGCCGCGACGACGTCGAGGAGCCCTCGCGCGGCGTCGGGCAGCGGCCCGGCCGTCGTCGTCTCCAGGTGCGTCACCTCGAGCCCGAGGCCGGTGAAGAGGACGTCGATCTCGTGGAGCGTGAAGAGATGGACGTGCGTGCGGTCGAGGAGACCCGCGTCCGCGTAGGGGAAGCGGTCCTCGACGAGGAGCGGGAGGACGACCGACCAGTGCTTGACGTTCGGGATCGAGCAGACGAGCGAGCCGCCGGGCGCGAGCCAGCGCAGCAGGACGCGCAGGAGGCGCTCGGGCTCGCGGAGGTGCTCGAGGACGTCACCGCAGATGATCGCGTCGAACCACGCCGGCGGATACGGGAGCGTGTCGACCTCGTCGAGGTCCACGAGGTGCGCGGCATCGAGGCGAGATCGGGCCGCGGCGACGACGGACGCGATCCCGTCGAGTCCGACGACCTCGCATCCGCGGTCGGCTCGCAGCGCGGCTCCGACCGCCCCGTCGCCGCAGCCGACGTCGAGCACCCGGTACGCCGTCGCGGGGACGAGCGCCCGCAGCTCGGGTCGGGTGTACGAGAAGTAGTCGTCGTCGCCGACGACGCCGCGAAGGCCGGCTGCGGGAGTGCTCACGCCCGTGTCATCGGACGGACGCCTCATGAGATGAGGTCGCGTCGGCCATCGGGGACACTCCTCCGATGGAAGCCGGCGACCTCTGGACACGCGTGAGCACGATCGAGGCCGCTCTCCGCGAGGACGGGCGCGCCGCCGACGCCGACCGGCTGCTCGACGCGACGACGGTGAGCATGCATCCGGGGGAGGTGTGGCCGGAGACGCTGGCCGTGCTGCGCGACGTCCTCGCGGACCCGCCGCCCGCGGTCGCCGACGACGTGCGCCGGTGCGTCGACGAGCTCGCGCGCTGGCCCTAGCGCTCCGTCGGTCGCGGCACGCGACGGGCTCGGCCGGGGCGGGCCTCCGCAGCGGGAGGTCATCGGGCGTCCGCGTGGGCTCGGCGCCGGAGGGGTAGAGGCGTGAGGTGAGCGGGCGCAATCCGGACGAGATCTGGGAGGAGGGCATCGACGAGGGCGAGCGTCGCCTGCGCCGGACCCGCGTCTCGCAGGCCGCCGCGGCGTTCGGCGGGGGGACCGACATCTTCTTCTCGATCGTCGTCCTCGCCGTCGTCAGCGCGGGCCTCGCCGCCGCGATGCCCGAGGAGACGGCCTACGTCCTCGCCGCGCTCACGTTCGGGATCGGGTTCGTCTTCATCACGCTGGGGCGCGCCGAGCTGTTCACCGAGAACTTCCTCCTCCCGGTGGGCGCGGTGTTCTCGGGTCGGGCGCACTCGCGCGTCCTCTTCGAGATGTGGGCGACGACGCTCCTGTTCAACCTCCTCGCCCTCGCTCTGTTCGCCGCGGCGTTCAGCGTCGACGGCGTCCTTCCCGACGAGGCGCTCGACGAGGCCGGTCGCCTCGCCGACAAGCTCGGTGACCGGGACGTCCTCCCCGCGTTCATCAGCGCGCTGGCCGCCGGGACGATCATGACCCTCTTCACGTGGGTCGTCTCGGCGGCGGAGACCGCGACCGCCCGGGTGATCGCATCTCTCATCATCGGCTTCGTCCTCGCCGCGCCGACGCTCAACCACGCCGTCGTCGGCTTCGGGGAGATGGCGTTCGGCCTCATGGCCGGGACGGCGGAGTCGACGTGGGGGGACCTCGTGCGGAACACGGGCCTCGCCGTCGTCGGGAACATCATCGGCGGGACCGGGCTCGTGTTCAGCCTCCGGCTCGCGCAGGTCAGGGGCGAGCCGGGCAGCGACTCGGGCACCTACCGGCACACGCGCGACGGCGCGCCCTGATCGGCGCGCCGGGCCGTGGCGGTCGCGCGAGGCCGCACGGGCGGCCGGGAACGAGAAAGGCCCCGCCGGGGCGGGGCCTTCGCAGTGGGCGATACTGGGCTCGAACCAGTGACCTCCTGCTTGTCGAGCAGGCGCTCTCCCAGCTGAGCTAATCGCCCTGGGAGGCCGACAATGTAGCAGCGCGGGACGCCGGGCGGCGCGACGTGCGGGCTGTCTCGGCGGGGTCGCGTGTATTACGCTCTGGGGACCCTGGCGACGTGGCGGAGTGGCTACGCAGCGGCCTGCAAAGCCGTCTACACCGGTTCGATTCCGGTCGTCGCCTTCACGGTCCCTGCCCGGAGGCTCTCCATGATGTCGCCCGACCGTCGTGACCTCCCGCCGGGCCCGCGGATGCCGCGGGCGCTCCAGACCGTCTTCTGGTTCCGGCGCGCGCAGTGGATGCTGCGGACGTGCGCCGCGCGGTTCGGCGACACCTTCACCCTCCGCATCGCCGGCGAGGGGGACTGGGTCGTGACCTCCGACCCCGACACGATCCGAGAGGTCTTCACCGGTGACCCGCGCGTCCTCCACGCGGGGGAGGGCAACCGGATCCTCCTGCCCGTGCTCGGGCCGAGCTCGGTCCTCCTCCTCGACGACGACGCGCACCTGCACCAGCGCCGGCTCATGCTCCCCGCGTTCCACGGCGAGCGGATGAAGGCGTACGGGACGCTCATGCGGGAGCTCGCCGCGGAGGAGGTCGAGAGCTGGCCGGTCGGCTCACGGGTCGCGGTGCGCCCGCGGATGCAGGCCGTGACGCTCGAGATCATCCTCCGCGCCGTGTTCGGGGTCGCCGACGGCCCGCGGCACGACGCGCTCCGCAGCGCCCTGCGCGACCTGCTCGCGATGGGGACGAGCGTGAGCGCGGGCCTCGCGCTCATCGTCCTCGGGCCCGACCGCGCCTACCTCTACCCGCCGCTGCGCCGCTGCCTGCGCCGCGTCGACGCGCTCATCGCGCAGGAGATCGCGGAGCGGCGCGAGGTCGCCGACCTCGCCGAGCGCAGCGACGTCCTCTCGATCCTCCTCCAGGCGACCGACGAGGACGGCCGGCCGATGACCGACGCCGAGCTGCGCGACGAGCTCGTCACGCTGCTCGTCGCCGGCCACGAGACGACCGCGAACTCGCTCGCGTGGGCGGTCGAGCGGCTCTGCCGGCACCCCGAGAAGCTCGACCGCCTCGTCCGCGACGTGCAGGCGGGGGAGACCGCGTACCTGCAGGCCGTCGTGCAGGAGACCCTGCGGCTGCGGCCGGTCATCTCGATCGTCGTCCGCCGGCTCACCGAGCCGATGGAGCTCGGCGGCCGCGTGATCCCCGCCGGCGCGGCGATCGTCCCGTCGATCCATCTCGTGCACCGGCGCGGCGACATCTACCCCGACCCGGACGCGTTCCGCCCCGAGCGCTTCCTCGAGTCGCCACCCGGCACCTACACGTGGATCCCGTTCGGCGGGGGCGTGCGCCGCTGCCTCGGCGCGGCGTTCGCCCAGTTCGAGATGGAGGCGGTCCTCCGCGAGATGGTCCTCCGCCGCTCGTTCACCCCGGCGCGGCAGGAGGACGAGCGGGTCGTGCGCCGCGCGATCACGGAGACGCCGGGGCGCGACGGCGAGGTGGTCGTGGGTCCCGCGCCGGCGATGCACCGAGCGACGTCTTCGCCACCGCTCGCGCAGGCGTGACCGCGCCGGGTGTGACGTCAGAACGCCGGAAGGCGAGGTTCTGACGTCACACCTCGCCGGTCGGCGGCGTGTCGTCGTCGTCCAGCGCCGTGAGGAGGCGGCGCAGATCGGACTCGTCGTTCCACGCGCCGACCGATGCGCGGACCCACGGCAGACCCGGGAACGCGCGGACGACGACGCCTCGGGCGGCGCAGCGGGCGACGGTCCCGGCCGGGTCGTCCTCGCGCCAGCTCACGAGGGTCGTGTCGTCGCGCGGGGCGACGTCGCGCCCGCGCTCCTCGAGCGCGGCGGCGAACCGCGCCGCGAGCCGCGCGGCGCGCAGGTGGACCTCCTCCCAGCCGGGAGCCGCGAGCAGGTCGTGGGCCGCGAGCGCGGCGGCGTAGATCTCCGCGGACGTCGCGAAGGAGTCGTGCGCCCGCGCGTCCGGGAAGGGGCGCGCGTCGAGCCCCGCCGACGGCTCGGCGAGATGCGGGTACGTCGGCATCGGCGCCATGAGCCGCTCCTGCCAGGCGGGCTCGATCCACAGCGCGCCGGTCCCGACCGGGCCGCACAGCCACTTCTGGCCGGCGCCCGCGTAGAAGTCGCAGCGCAGCGCGGCGACGTCGACCGGCACGGCGCCGAGGCCTTGCGCGCCGTCGAGGAGGAGCGGGACGCCCTCCGGCCGGTCCGCGAGCTCGCGCGGGGCGAGCTCGCCCGTCGCCCAGTGGACGTGCGAGCAGGCGACGAGCCGCGTCCGGCGGCCGATGTGCTCGTGGATGCGCCGCAGGGGGACGACCTTCACGGTGACGCCTCGCAGCCGCCGGGCCGCGCCGAGCGGGCCGAGGAGGCCCGGGTGCTCGTCGTCGGCGGTGACGATCTCGTCGCCAGAGCGGAGGTCGAGGCCCACGAGGACCCGGGACATCCCCTCGCTCGTCGAGGCGGTGACCGCGACGTCCTCGGGACGCGAGGCGCCGAGGAGGCGGGCGTACGCCGCGCGGAGCCGGTCCCGGAGCCCCATGAGGCTCTCGTAGTAGGCCTGGGCCCGGCCCTCGGTCATGCCCTCGAGGGCGAGCTCGCCGAGCGCCTGCGCGCTCTCGGCGGGCACCGGGCCGCACGTCCCGGAGTTGAGATAGGCGCGCTCCTGCAGGACGGGGAAGTGGGCGCGCAGGGTCGACACGTCAGGCACGGCCCGAGCATAAGCGCTGCCCGACGCGCCGCTGTCGTACGCTCCGCCTGCGATGAAGGTCACCCTTCCGGACGGCACCGAGCTCGACCTCCCCGAGGGGGCGACCGGCCACGACGCGGCTGCGGCGATCGGCCCCGGCCTCGCGCGGGCCGCCCTCGCCGTCAAGCAGCGCGGCCAGGTGCGCGACCTCGCGCGGCCGCTCATCGACGGCGAGCCGCTCGAGATCATCACGGAGCGCTCGGGTCAGGACGCCCTCGACGTCCTGCGCCACGACACCGCGCACGTCCTCGCCGCCGCCGCGATGGATCTCTTCCCGGGCGTGAAGATCTCGATCGGCCCGCCGATCGAGCACGGCTTCTACTACGACTTCGAGTTCCCCGACGGCGTCACCGTCACCGACGCGGACTTCGAGCGGCTCGAGGCGAAGATGCGCGAGCACGTGAAGGCCGACGAGGAGTTCGCGTGCGAGCTCGTCCCGACCGGCGACGCGATCGCGCGCTTCCGCGAGGAGGGCCAGCCCTACAAGGTCGAGCTCATCGAGGACCTCGTGAAGAACGAGGGCGTCGACGAGGTCTCGCTCTACACGAACGGCCCCTTCACGGACCTCTGCCGCGGCCCGCACATGCCGTCGACCGGGCGCATCAAGGCGTTCAAGCTGCAGTCCGTCGCCGGCGCGTACTGGCGCGGCGACGCGAACCGCCAGATGCTCACCCGCATCTACGGGACCGCCTTCTTCTCGAAGAAGGACCTCGAGGAGCACCTCGAGCGCCTCGAGGAGGCGAAGGCGCGCGACCACCGCCGCCTCGGCCCCGAGCTCGGCCTCTTCCAGTTCTCGGAGGTCGCTCAGGGCGCCGCCTTCTGGCTCCCCGCGGGCACCCGCGTCTTCAACGACCTCGTCGGCCTCTCGCGCGAGATGTGCGACGCCCACGGCTACGACGAGGTGAAGACGCCGCAGCTCTACGACGCCGAGCTGTGGAAGACCTCGGGCCACTGGTTCAAGTACCGCGACAACATGTTCACGACGCAGGCCGAGGACCGCGACCTCGCGCTCAAGCCGATGAACTGCCCCGGGCACTGTCAGCTCTACCGGCAGCAGAAGTGGTCGTACAAGGACCTCCCGGTGCGCTACTCCGAGCCGGGGCTCCTGCACCGCAACGAGCTGAGCGGCACGCTCCACGGCCTTCTCCGCGTCCGGCACTTCGTCCAGGACGACGCCCACGTCTTCTGCACCCCCGAGCAGGCGCTGGACGAGGTGCAGGCGTGCCTCGACATGGCCTTCGAGACCTACGCGGTCTTCGGGATCGAGCCGACGCTCGAGCTCTCGACCCGGCCGGAGGTGCGCATCGGCGACGACGAGCTGTGGGACGCCGCCGAGGCGCTCCTCGAGAAGGCGCTCGACGAGAAGGACCTCGCGTACACGGTGAACGAGGGCGACGGCGCGTTCTACGGGCCGAAGATCGATCTCCACTTCAAGGACTCGCTCGGCCGCTCGTGGCAGCTCGGCACGGTCCAGCTCGACTACAACCTCCCCGAGCGGTTCGACCTCACCTACACGGGCGCCGACAACGCCGACCACCGGGTGGTCATGATCCACCGGGCGCTCTTCGGCAGCTACGAGCGCTTCATCGGCATCCTCGTCGAGGACACCGCCGGCGAGCTGCCGGTGTGGCTCGCGCCGACCCAGGCGATCGTCCTGCCGATCGCCGACCGGCACGCCGAGATCGCCGGCCGCGTCCGCGACGAGCTGCGTGCCGCCGGGGTGCGGGCGGAGGTCGACGAGCGCACCGAGTCGGTCGGCAGGAAGATCCGCGAGGCCGAGCTGCGCAAGGTCCCGTACATGCTCGTCGTGGGGGACAAGGAGGCCGAGGACGGCACGGTCTCGGTCCGGCGTCACCGCGAGGGCGACCGGGGGAGCCTCCCCGTCGCGGACGTCGCGACGGAGATCTCGGGGTTGACCGCGTCGCGGGCCGGCTGAGCCCGGCGGCCGAGAAATCGACAGCGAACGGGCCGCGTCGGCTATGCTGCGCCCCGTTGACTGATATCCACACGCTCGCCGCGCCTCGAATTCCGCGCGGCCACCACAGCTAGTGCCGGTCCCGAGAAGGTTCGACCGGCGCCCGCCCGAGCGGGACACCACCCGGATCAACGAGCGCATTCGCGTGCCGGAGGTCCGTCTCATCGACGAGACCGGCAGCCAGGTCGGCGTCATGAAGACCGACGAGGCGCTCCGCTACGCGCAGGACCGCGATCTCGACCTCGTCGAGGTCGCCCCGGACGCCCGTCCGCCCGTCTGCCGGGTGCTCGACTACTCGAAGTACAAGTACGAGCAGGCCCAGAAGCAGAAGGCCGCCCGCAAGCACCAGCAGCAGATCACGGTGCGCGAGATCAAGTTCCGCCCGAAGATCGCCGAGCACGACTACTCGACGAAGAAGGGCCACGTCGAGCGCTTCCTCCGCCACAAGGACAAGGTGAAGATCACCATCATGTTCCGCGGGCGCGAGGTGAGCCACCCCGAGCGCGGCGTCATGATCCTCGACCGGCTCGCCGACGAGCTCTCGGAGCTCGCCGTCGTCGAGCAGCGGCCGATCCAGGACGGGCGGAACATGACGATGCTCCTCGGTCCGAGCAAGGCCGTGCTCAACGACACGCTCGAGGAAGGCGGCGACGACGCCTCCTCGGACGGCGAAGAGCCCGCCGCCGACGGCGGCGACTCCGCCGGCGACGAGAGCTGACGCACCCGTCGGGCCGGTCGCACGGACCGGCCCGCGCCCGTCGCGTCGCGTCTGCCATACTCACGCGTCCGCCATGCCGAAGATGAAGACCCACAGCGGCGCGAAGAAGCGCTTCAAGGTGACGGCGAAGGGCAAGGTCAAGGCCCGCCACTCGCACTCGAGCCACATCCTCGAGAAGAAGTCGCCGAAGCGCAAGCGCTCGTTCTCGACCCCGGTGATCCTCACCGACCACGACGCTCCGCGCGTCAAGAAGCTCCTGGGGGCGAAGACCAAGTGACCCGCGTCAAGCGCAGCGTCAACGCGAAGAAGAAGCGTCGCGCGACCCTCGAGCGCGCGAAGGGCTTCCGCGGCGAGGCGAACAGCAACTACAAGCGCGCCAAGGAAGCGGTGATGAAGGCGGACGCGTACGCGTACCGCGATCGCCGCAACCGCAAGCGCGACTTCCGCCGGCTGTGGATCGCCCGCATCAACGCGGCCGCCCGCCAGGAGGGCATGACCTACGGCGAGTTCATCCACGGCGCGAAGCTCGCCGGCATCGAGCTCGACCGCAAGGTGCTCGCCGACATCGCCGTCCGCGACCCCGAGACGTTCAAGCGATTCGTCGCCGCCGCCCGCGAGGCGTCGGCCGCTGCGTAGCGCGCACCAGCCAACGCACCAGCCTCACGGGCGCCGGTTCCTCATCAGGGACGGCGCCCTTTTCTTTTCCCGGACATGGTCATCACGAGCCCCCACAACGAGACGCTGAAGCAGGTCCGCAAGCTCGCGGCCCGGCGGGAGCGCGCCCGCACGGGGCTCTTCGTCGCCGAGGGGGAGGACCTCGTCGCGGCGGCCTCGGCCGCCGGCTGGGAGCCCGAGTCGACCCTGTGCGCCGCCGGGAGCGGGCTTCCCGGGACCGAGGTCGAGCCGGCTCTCCTGGCCGGCGCCTCGCAGCTCGGCTCGGGGACGCGCACGCTCGCGATCCTGCGCCAGCGGTGGGTCGACGCGCCGGCGGCGGGGCGCGTCGTCCATCTCCACGGCGTCGGCGACCCCGGCAACGTCGGGACGGTCCTGCGCTCGGCGCTCGCGTTCGGCGCGAGCGCGGTGACGCTCGGGCCCGGCGCCGCCGACCCGTACTCGCCGAAGGCGGTGCGCGCGAGCATGGGCGCGCTGTTCGCGGTCCCTCTCGCTCGCGCCGGCGGGCCGGGTGACCTGCCCGGGCGGACCGTCGCGCTCGTCGCGCGCGCCGGGTCGCCGCTCCACGCGCTCGACCTCGCGAGCGACGACGTCACCTTCCTCGTCGGCGCCGAGCGCGACGGTCTTCCCGACGACGTCGTCGCCGCCTGCGACGACGTCGCGCACGTGCCGATCGCCGCCGGATCGGAGTCGCTCAACGCGGCGATGGCGGCGACGGTCGCCCTGTACGAGCTCGCGCGCCGCGAGGCGGCCGCTGGGCCCACGCCGACCGGAGATATCGTGGCCGACCGATGAGTGACGTGATGGACCGGATCGAGGCGCTGCGCGCCGAGGGGATCGACGCCGTCGAGGCGGCGTCGACGAGCGCCGAGCTCGAGGAGCTGCGGATCCGCCACCTCGGCCGCAAGGCCGAGCTGCCGAACATCCTGCGCGGCATCGCCGACCTGCCGCCCGAGGAGCGCGGGCCCGTGGGCAAGGCGGCGAACGAGGCGCGCAAGCACCTCGAGGCGCTCATCGAGCAGCGGCTCGACGGGCTCGCGGCGACCGAGCTCGACGTGAAGCTCGCCGCCGACGCCGTCGACCTCACGCTGCCCGGCACGCCCGTGCGTCCCGTCGGGCGCCTCCACCTCCTCACGCAGACGCGGCGCGAGATCGAGGACGTCTTCCTCGGTCTCGGGTTCTCGGTGATGGAGGGCCCCGAGGTCGAGTGGGTCCACTACAACTTCGACGCCCTCAACCACGTCCCGGCGCATCCCGCGCGGGCGCGCAGCGACACGTTCTACGTAGAGACCGCGACGCCGGCTGCCGCCGCCGGCGACGAGGTCGTCCTGCGCACGCACACCTCGCCGATGCAGATCCGCGCGATGGAGGCCCAGCCGCCGCCGATCGCGATCATCGTCCCCGGCCGGGTCTACCGCCGCGACTCCGACGCGACGCACACGCCGCAGTTCCACCAGATCGAGGGCCTGTGGGTCGACGAGGACATCACGCTCGCCGACCTCAAGGGCGTCCTGCTCGCGTTCGCCCGCGCGATCTTCGGCGAGGAGCGCGAGGTGCGCCTGCGCCCGCACTTCTTCCCGTTCACCGAGCCGAGCGTCGAGGTCGACGTGAGCTGCTTCCAGTGCGCCGGGACCGGAACCCTCCGCCGTGGCGGAGCCGGCTCCGACTCCCAGCGCTGCAATCTCTGCAAGGGGACGGGGTGGCTCGAGATCCTCGGCTCCGGCATGGTCGACCCCAACGTCTTCGCCTACGTCGAAGAGCACGGATACGACCCCGCGAAAACGCAGGGCTTCGCGTTCGGGATGGGCATCGAGCGGATCGCGATGCTCAAGCACGGCGTGCCCGACCTGCGCCTCTACTACGACAACGACCTTCGCTTCCTGGAGCAGTTCGGCTGATGCGCGTCCCCCTCTCCTGGCTCCACGACCACGTCGTCCCGGACCTCCCGGTCCGCGAGCTCGCGACGCGCCTCGCCATGACCGGCACCGAGGTCGACCGCATCCACCACCACGGCGTCGACGCGCTCGAGCACTTCGTCGTCGGCAAGGTCCTCACGTGCGAGAAGCACCCGGACGCCGACAAGCTCAGCGTCTGCACGGTCGACGTCGGCGACGGCGATCCGGCCCACATCGTCTGCGGCGCGCCGAACGTCGCCGCGGGGCAGACGGTCGCGGTCGGCCGGCCGGGCTCGATCATGCCCGATGGCACGAAGCTGAAGACCGCGAAGCTCCGCGGGCAGCGCAGCGAGGGCATGATCCTCGCCGAGGACGAGGTCGCGATCGGCGTCGACCACGCGGGCACGATGGTCCTCGACGACGCGCTCGCCGCCGGGACGCCGCTCGCCGAGGTCCTCCCGATCAGCGACACGGTCCTCGAGCTGGAGATCACGCCGAACCGGCCGGACTGCCTCGGCGTCTACGGCGTCGCGCGGGAGGCCGCCGCCGCGACGGGCGCGCCGCTCGGTCCGCCGCCCTGGGAGGCCGACGAGGCCCGCGCCGCCTACGAGGAGCTCGAGACCGTCCCGAGGGGAACCCCACCCACCCCCGGCCGCGCCGGCGACGTCACGATCGAGAACCGCGCCCCCGACCTCTGCGCCCGGATGACGTGGCGCCTCTACGAGGACGTCCGGCTCGGGCCGTCGCCGCGCTGGCTCAAGGCCCGGCTCATGGCCGCCGGCCAGCGCCCGATCAACAACGTCGTCGACATCACGAACTACGTGATGCTCCTCACGGGCCAGCCGCTCCACGCCTTCGACGCCGACCGCATCGCCGGCGGCACCCTCGTCCTGCGCCGCGCCGGCGACGGCGAGACGGTGACGACGCTCGACGACGTCGAGCGGACCCTCGACTCGGAGATGCTCGTCTTCGAGGACGGCGAGGGCCCCACGTCGATCGCGGGCGTCATGGGCGGACAGCGCAGCGAGATCTACGACGACACGGTGCGCGTGCTGATCGAGGTCGCGACCTGGGACGGCCCGAACATCAACCGCACGATGTCGCGGCTCGGGCTGCGCTCGGAGGCCGGCTCGCGGTTCGAGAAGGGCCTCGCCCCGGAGCAGGCGATGGAGGCGCAGGCCGTCGCCCATCGCCTCATGGTCGAGCTGTGCGGCGCCCGCCCCGTCGGCGGCACGCTCGACATCGGCGGGGACGGCCCCGAGCCGCAGGTCATCCGCCTGCGCGACGCGGCCGTCGAGGGGCTCCTCGGCGCCCCGGTCGACCGCGACCGCAGCGCCGCGGTGCTGCGCACGCTCGGGTTCGGCGTCGCCGACGCCGAGGACGGGCTCGACGTCACGGTCCCGCCGTTCCGCCGCATCGACGTCACGCGCGAGGCCGACCTCGTCGAGGAGGTCGCGCGGCTCGAGGCGCTCGACGCGCTCCCGGCGACCCTCCCGCACAACCGCACCGGCCACGCCGCGCGGCTCACCCACGCCCAGCAGGTGCGCCGGCGCGCCGAGGACGCACTCGTCGGCGCGGGCCTCCACGAGGTGTGCGGCTGGTCGTTCGCCGACCCGGCGCTCCTCGACCGCCTGCGGATCGCCGAGGACCACGCCCTGCGCGACGTCGTCGTCCTCGAGAACCCGATGAGCGAGGCGCAGTCGATCCTGCGCCCGACGATCGTCGGCTCGCTCCTCGAGGTGGCCGCGTACAACCGCAGCCACGGGCACGCCGACATCGCGATCTTCGAGTCGGGCAGCGTGTACCGCGCGCACCCCGCCGCGGCCGGGCTCTGGTCGGGGGACCGGCCCGCGCCCGCCGACGAGCACCACGCGCTCGCCGTCCTCCTCACGGGCGCGACGGCGCCCCGGAGCTGGCGGGACGGGGACGCCCCGCGTGCCGACGTCTTCGCGGCGAAGGGCGTCCTCGAGACGGTCCTCGGGGCGCTGCGCGTCGAGTGGTCGGTCGCCGAGGCCCCCGAGGGCGCCTGGCCGTTCCTCCACCCGGGCCGCAGCGCCGCCGTCGAGGCGGGCGGGGAGCGCATCGGCCTCCTCGGCGAGATCCACCCGCTCGTCGCCGCGGAGTGGGACCTCGGCGACGAGCCGGTCGCCGTCTTCGCCCTCGACCTCGGGAAGGTCGTGGGGCACGCGCCCGAGTCGACGACCTACCGCGACCTCGTGAGCTTCCCGTCGGTGCGCGAGGACCTCGCCGTCGTCGTCGGCGACGACGTCGCGGCCGCGCGGGTCCTCGAGGTCATCCGCGGGGCGGCGGGCAAGCGCCTCGCCGACGCGCGGGTCTTCGACGTCTACCGCGGCGAGCAGCTCGGCGAGGGCCGGGTCTCGCTCGCCATCCACTGCGAGTTCCGCGCGCCGGACCGCACGCTCACCGACGAGGACGTCGCGCCGCTGCGCGAGAAGATCGTCGCGGCGCTCGCCGAGCAGGTCGGAGGTGAGCTGCGTGGCTGAGCACGCGAAGGTCCTCGTCGCGGGCGCCGCCGGGTTCGCCGGCGCGATCGCGGCCCGCCTCGTCCACCACCACCCGCACCTCGCGCTGAGCGCGGCGACGGCGCGCAGCGACGTGGGCGTCCGCCTCGACAGCGTCTACCCGCACCACCGCGTGCCGGTCGTCCTCGAGGAGCTCGACGTCGACCGTCACGCCGAGGCGGCCGATGCGGCGATCGTCGCCTACCCGCACGGGGCGAGCGCGCCCGTCGTCGCGGCGCTCCGGGAGCGGGGCGTGGTCGTCGTCGACCTCAGCGCCGACTTCCGGCTGCGCGACCTCGCGACCTACGAGCAGTGGTACGTCCCGCACGAGGCCCCGGGTCTCCTCGACGAGGCCGTCTACGGCCTGCCGGAGCTGCACCGTGACGCGCTGCGCGGCGCGACGCTCGTCGCGAACCCCGGCTGCTTTCCGACGGCGGCGCTCATCGCGCTCGCGCCGTTCGCCGAGGCGGGCCTCGTCGCCGACGCCGTCCTCGACGCGAAGACGGGCGTCTCCGGCGCCGGCCGCGGGGCGACGGCGACGACGCACTTCGTCTCCGTCTCGGAGAACGCGAAGCCCTACGGGGTCGCGGGTCACCGCCACATGCCCGAGATCGACGAGCAGGTCGCCGCGCTCGGCGGCGCGACCCCGGTGACGTTCGTCCCGCACCTCCTGCCGCTCGACCAGGGCGAGCTCATCTCCGGCTACGTGACGACGACGCGCGCCGTGAGCCAGGACGAGGTCGACGTGCTCCTGCGCGACCGCTACGGCGACGAGCCGTTCGTCGAGCTCGCCGACCGCCCGCCCGGCGTCCGCGACGTCCGCGAGACGAACCTCGCGCGCGTCCACGCGCTCAGCGACGAGCGGACCGGCAAGGTCTTCGTCTTCTGCGCGATCGACAACCTCTGGAAGGGCGCCGCCTCGCAGGCGGTGCAGAACCTCAACCTCGCGCTCGGGCTCGAGGAGACCTCAGGACTCGTGCCATGACCTTCTTCGACTCGCGCTGGGTGCCGCAGCCCGAGGGCGTCGAGGTCCTCGACGGCGCCGGGCTGCCGCTCGGGTTCCGCGCCGCCGGCGTCGCCTGCGGCCTCAAGGAGTCCGGCAACGCCGACCTCGGGCTGCTCGTCAGCGACGCCGAGGAGACGACGAGCGCGGCGCGGTTCACCCGCTCGGGCGTCCTCGCGGCGCCCGTCGTCGTCTGCAAGCAGCGCGTGCGGCTCGACGCGATCCGCGTGATCGCCGCCAACAGCGGCAACGCGAACGCCGCGACCGGCGGCCGCGGGATGGACGAGGCGGCCAAGATGCAGGGCGCCGCCGCGATGACCGCGGGCGTCGCCGAGAACCAGGTCGCGATCGCCTCGACCGGCGTCATCGGCGTCCAGCTCGACGGGCAGAAGATCGTCCGCGGCCTCACGTCGGCGCGCAGCGAGCTGCGCGCCGACGGCGACGAGGCCTTCGGCGACGCGATCCGGACGACCGACGCCTTCCCGAAGCGCGTGCGCCTGCGGGTGTCGCTCTCGGGCGGGGACGTCGTCATCACCGCCCAGGCGAAGGGCGCCGGGATGATCCAGCCGAGCTTCGCGACGATGCTCTGCTTCGTCCAGACCGACGCCGTGCTCGCGGAGGAGACCGCCGACCTCCTCCTCGGCGTCTGCGTCAAGCGCAGCTTCGACCGCATCTCGGTCGACGGTCAGCTCTCGACGAACGACACGGCGATCCTCATGGCCTCCGGCGCGAGCGGCGTCCGCGTCGAGCCCGAGACCGCGGACGAGAGGCGCTTCGGCCAGGCCCTCGACGCGCTGCTGCGTCAGCTCGCCCTCCTCATCGTCCGCGACGGCGAGGGGTCGCGGCGCGTCGGGCGCGTCGTCGTCACCGGCGGCGATCCGGTCGCGGCCGAACGCGTGGCGCGGGCGATCGCGAACTCCCCGCTCGTCAAGGCGGCGCTCCACGGCGGCGATCCCAACTGGGGCCGCATCGCCCAGGCGACGGGGATGGCCCTCGCCGGCGGCGAGCCCGTGCCGGTCGACATCGCGATCGAGGGCACGCCGGTGTGCGCCCGCGGCGCCGCGGTGCCGTTCGACGAGCCCGCCCTCGCCGAGGCCGTCTCCGGCCCGGAGGTCGACTACGCGGTCGGGCTCCCCGGGGAGGGCGCCGAGACCGAGGTCTTCTTCAGCGACCTCTCCCACGAGTACGTGACGATCAACGCGGAGTACACGACATGACGCAGGACGAGCGGCGGCGCCAGGGTGAGCAGGGCGTCGGGACCCTCCTCGAGGCTCTCCCGTACATCCGCGAGTTCCACGGCAGGACGGTCGTCGTGAAGTACGGCGGGGCGGCGATGACGGACCCGGAGCTGAAGGAGGACTTCGCGCGGGACATCGTGCTCCTCAAGTACGTCGGGCTCAACCCGATCGTCGTCCACGGCGGCGGCCCCGACATCACGGGCTACATGGAGCGCCTCGGGATGGACGTGAAGTTCGTCGGGGGCCTGCGGGTCTCGGACGCCGCGACGGTCGAGATCGCGAAGATGGTCCTCGTCGGCAAGGTGAACAAGGACATCGTCCTGCGCATCGGCCGGCACGGCCAGTCCGCGGTCGGCCTCTGCGGCGACGACGGCCGGCTCTTCCGCGTCGAGAAGCACCGGGCCGACGGCGGGGAGGACCTCGGCTTCGTCGGGACGATCGACCGCGTCGACGTCGACGTCCTCCAGCACATCGCGCAGGACTACATCCCGGTCATCGCGTCCGTGGGCGCCGACCGGGCCGGCGACTCGTACAACATCAACGCCGACGAGGCGGCCGGCGCGGTCGCGCGCGCGATGGGGGCGTACAAGGTGATGTTCCTCACCGACGTGGAGGGCTGGATGCGCGACCCCTCGGACCCGTCGAGCATCATCTCCGAGGCGCGGGCCGACGAGGTCGAGCGGATGCTGCCCGAGGTCGCCGGAGGCATGCGGCCGAAGCTCCAGGCGTGCCTCGACGCGATCCACGGCGGCGTCACCTACGCGCACATCGTCGACGGGCGCGTGCCGCACTCGCTCCTCCTCGAGCTCTTCACCGACGCCGGCATCGGCACGAAGATCCGGGCGGCGGCGTGAGCGGCGATCCGCGCGACGCCGCGCTCACGGCGAACTACGCGCGTCAGCCGGTCACGTTCGTCCGCGGCGAGGGCGCGCGGCTCTGGGACGCCGACGGGCACGAGTACCTCGATCTCCAGACCGGCCTCGCCGTCAACTCGGTCGGCCACTGCCATCCCGCGGTCGTCGAGGCGGTCCGCCGTCAGGCCGGGGAGCTCATCCACGTCGGCAACCTCTTCTACACCGAGCCGATGGTCGAGCTCAGCCGCCGGCTCGCGGAGCTCTCCGGGCTCGGCGGCGGGACGCGCGTCTTCTTCACGAACTCGGGCGCCGAGGCGGTCGAGGCCGCGCTGAAGTGCGCGCGCAAGCGTCGGCAGGGAGGGAGCGTCGTCTCCGTGCGCCGCGGGTTCCACGGCCGCACGTACGGCGCGCTGAGCGCGACGCCGCAGGAGTCGAAGCAGGCGCCGTTCGCGCCGCTCGTCCCCGGCTTCGTCGCCGTCGAGCCGACGGCCGACGCGATCCGCGAGGCCGTCGACGAGCGCACCGCCGCGGTCATCCTCGAGCCGGTCCAGGGGGAGAGCGGCGTCTACCCGCTCGACGCGGACACTCTGCGCGCCGCGCGCGAGGCCTGCGACGCCCACGGCGCCGCGCTCATCTTCGACGAGGTGCAGTGCGGGCTCGGCCGCACGGGCGACCTCTGGGCCTGGCAGGAGTCGGGGGTCGTCCCGGACGCGATGACCGTCGCGAAGGCGATCGCCGGCGGGCTGCCGATGGGCGTGCTCGTCGCCGGGGCGGCGATGGCCGACGTCTACGCGCCCGGGGACCACGGCTCGACCTTCGCGGGAGGGCCGGTGCAGTGCGCCGCGGCCCTCGCGGTCCTCGACGTCGTGAGCGACCCCGAGCTGCTCGCCGAGGTCCGCACCCGCGGCGAGCTCCTCGCCGAGCGCCTCCGCGACCTCCCCGGCGCGGTCGAGGTGCGCGGCCGCGGCTACATGCAGGCCGTCGAGCTGCAGGGCGTCGACGCCATGGATCTCGTCGGCCGGGCGCTCGTCGAGCAGCGCCTCGTCCTCAACGCGACGAGCCCGTCGACGCTGCGTCTGCTCCCGCCGCTCGTCATCTCGGGCGGGGACCTCGGGGAGGCGCTCGGGCGTCTCGACGCGCTCTTGTCCTGATCGCCCGTACTCTTCGCCGCCAGATGAGCACCGAGCAGCCCCGCACCCGCACCGCCAGCTACCTCGCCGAGCCCGACGAGGTCAACCGCGTCCTCCTCCTCTACTCCGGCGGCCTCGACACGAGCGTCATGCTGAAGTGGATCCAGGACGAGTACGACGCGGAGGTCGTCGCGCTCACGATCAACCTCGGCCAGCCGGGCGAGGACTACGACGTCGTCAAGGGCAAGGCGCTCCAGATCGGCGCCGTCGCCGCCGAGGTCGTCGACGCGCGCGAGGAGTTCGCGCAGGACTTCATCGTCCCGGCGATCAAGGCGAACGCGATCTACGGGCTCCACTACCCGCTCTTCACGGCGCTCGGCCGGCCGCTGATCGCGAAGATCGCGGTCGAGTACGCGCGCCGTCACGGCTGCGACACGATCGCGCACGGCTGCACGGGCAAGGGCAACGACCAGGTCCGCATCGAGGCGACGGTCGCGACGCTCGCCCCCGAGCTGAAGGTCATCGCCCCGGTCCGCGGCTGGCAGATGGGCCGCGAGGAGGAGATCGCCTACGCACGCGAGCACGGCATCCCGGTGAAGGGCGGCGTCGAGCAGACGCCGTACTCGATCGACGACAACCTCTGGGGCCGGTCGTCGGAGGGCAAGTGGATCGAGGAGCTCGACCACGCGCCCGAGGACGACGTCTTCCAGCTCGTCACGCGGCCCGAGGAGGCCCCGGACGAGCCCGAGATCGTCACGGTGACCTTCGAGGAGGGCGTCCCGGTCGCGTTCAACGGGGCGCGGATGGAGCTCGTCCCTCTCCTCGAGGCCGTCGCCGAGGCCGGGATCAAGCACGGCGTCGGGATCGTCGACCACATCGAGGACCGCATCGTCGGCCTCAAGGTCCGCGACATCTACGAGGTCCCGGCGGCGGAGATCCTCCTCACCGCTCACGCGGAGCTGGAGCGGCTCGTCTGCACGATCCACCAGAACCAGTTCAAGAGCGACCTCGACCGGCAGTGGGCCTACCTCGTCTACGCCGGCCTGTGGTGGGAGCCGCTGCGCGAGGATCTCGACGCCTACATGGAGTCGGTGAACCGCCAGGTGACCGGGACGATCGGGCTCAAGCTCTACAAGGGCTCCTGCCGCGCGGTGACGCGCGAGTCCCCGAACGCGGTCTACGACGCGGCGCTCGCGACGTTCGAGACCTCGGGCGGGCTCTTCAGCCAGCAGGCCTCGCCGGGCTTCATCGAGCTGTGGTCCCTGCAGTCGCGGATGGCGCACCGCCTGCGCCGCCGCAACGAGGGCGCCTGACCGACCTCCCGGCCCATCCGACCTGACGTTCCTCACGCCATGTGAAGCGAACGTCAGGCGGGCGGGACGTTTCGCGCGAACGCGGCCCGGGAAGAACCGGCCGATGTCTCGCAGCGGCTACCAGATCCTCGGCTTCCTCGTGTGGCACGGCACCCGCTGGTACCTCCGGCGCAGGTACGGCCGGTTCGTCCCGTCACGCCGCGTCGCGGCGGCGGGGCTCGTCGGCGCCGCGGTCGCGGCGATCGCGGTCTCCCAGGCGCGCGACGGCTCGTAGGTCCCGCCAGGGCGCGAAACCCCGCACGTTGCGGCGTCGTCCGCTGGCCCGCGTCCGCGATCCGGCCTAGGCTTCACGGCGGTGAGCACCGCCGATCCCCCGCACGACGACGATCACGACCCGCACGAGGAAGGGCAGGTCGTCGACCCGGAGGTGCTCGCCGAGCGCCGGGCGCGCCGCGCGGAGCTCGCCGAGGAGACGCTCCAGACGCGCGCGAACCGCGCCGAGCAGGACCGGGTGCTCCTCGCGACGCGGCTCGCCGAGGCGGAGCGGGCCCTCGACGAGTCCGAGCGCGAGCGCGAGGCGCTCGCCGCCGAGCTGTCGCGTCGCGAGCGCGATCTGCGTGCCGCCGAGCAGCGCGAGTTCGCCGAGCAGCAGCGCCGCGTCGAGCTGGAGGACGAGGCCGTCGTCGCGCGGCGCGAGGCGCGGGACGAGCTCGATGGCCTCCGCCGCCGCCTGCGCGCCGCCGAGCAGCGGGAGGACGAGCTCACCCGCGAGCTCGACGGGATGCGGCGCTCCGTCGAGGCCCGACCCGCGCCCGCGCCGGGCGGGGGGGACGAGGAGCGTGAGCGCATCGCCGCGGAGCGGATGCTGCTCCAGCACGAGCTCGACCGTCGCGTCTCGGAGCAGGAGGCGCTCGCCGCACGGGTCGCCGAGCTGGAGGCCGAGCGCGCGCGGATCCGCGACGAGCTCGGCGGGGCGCGCGCGGCGCTCGTCGACGCGCGGGACGCGCTCGCCGGCGCCCGCGAGCTCGCCTCCGGGCCGCACGTCGACGCCGCCGCGCTCGAGCAGGCGCTCCGCGACGCCGACGACGCCCGCCGGCTCGCCGACGAGGCGACGGCCGCCCGGGACGCCCTCGCCGAGGAGCTGCGCCGCCGCGGCGGGCTCGAGGAGATCGTCCGCACGGGGATCGAGGACCTGCGCGAGCGGCTCGAGCGCGCCGTCCGCGGGGAGGAGGAGCGCTCGGCCCGCGACGCGGCGGTCGTCGCGCTCGCAGCGGAGCTCGCGGCCGTCGCCGCCGATCTCCGCGCCGGCGTGGAGCGCGCGGTCGCCGACGCCGCCGAGGGCGCCCGCGCCGAGGAGCGCGCGCGTGTCGCGACGGACCTCGCGACGGTCGAGGAGCGCGTCGCCGAGCTGCGAGAGCACCTGCGCACGTCGGTCGAGCGGCTCGAGGAGCAGCTGCGCGTCGAGCGCGCCGCCCGCGAGGATGCGGAGTCCGCGCTGGCGCGCGCCCGGGAGGCGCGTCGTGACGCCGAGTCGCGGGCGGACGCGCTCCGCCGCGACCTCGACCGGCAGCGGGTCGAGGAGGGCGCCCCCTCGGGCCCGGTGCCGCCCCGTCCCTCTCCGCCGGAGATCCCGGAGCACCTCCTCGGGGGCGAGAGCGCGACCGGGGGCGAGACGAGCTCGCTCATCGCCGACCTCGAGCGCGCCGCCGACCGGCTCCGCGCCCAGGTCGAGGGGACGGACGAGCCGTCGCCGCGTGAGGAGCCGCAGCAGGCGCCAGCCCGCACGCGCCGGGCGCAAGCGGAGCCCGCCTCGGCCGAGGGCGTCGCGCTTGCGCCGCGCACGGCGGAGCGCAGCGACCCGACCTGGCTCGGCTCCGCTCTCGCCGCGCGCGCGCAGGCCGACGCCCGCGACGCCGCGGAGGTCATCGCCGCGTTCGCGCCGGCCGCCGCCGCGAGGACGCGGCGACGCATCGCCTACGACCTCTTCCCGGCGGAGGGCGGCGCCTGGAGGGTGACGCTCGCCGACGGTCGCGGCGACGCCCGTCCGCGCACCGCCGCGGACCCCGCGGCGGACTTCTCGATCGAGGGGCCCGCGGCCGCGCTCGTCCCGCTCGGCGCCGGCGGCGCTCCGCGCCACCTCACCGGCGTCCGGGTCGCGGGGCGCCGCCGGCGCCTGCGCCGCCTCCTGCGCGCGCTGCGCGCCCCGGTGACGCTCGCGGAGCTCCGCGCCGCCGAGGCGACGGCGGATCCCGGCGCGCTGCTCCGGGTCCTCGCCGGGGCGCTGCCCGCCGGGACGACGGTCGGCCACGACGTCGCCGTGACCTACGAGGTCGCGGGCGACCGCGGGGGCGTGTGGCACGTCCGGGCCGAGGACGGCGCCCTGCGCGTCGGAGCCGGCGAGGCCCCCGGGAGGCCGGCGCTCCACGCCCGCGTGCGCTGCGCGGACGCGGCCCTGCCCGCGCTCCTCGCCGGTCTCGAGCCGCCGCGCGGAGACGCTCCCACGGCCGACGGCGCCCTCGAGGCGGTCGCTCTCGTCCACGGCTGGTTCGACGCGGTCCAGGGCCGCGCGTGAGCGCGGTCGGCGCCGAGGCGGGCCGTCCGGCCCGACGCCTAAGGTGGGCCCCGTGACGTCGCCGTCGTTCGCCCATCTCCACGTCCACTCCGAGTACTCGCTGCTGGACGGCGCGTGCAAGCTCGACGCGCTCGCGGAGCGCGCCGCCGCGTTCGGCCAGCCGGCGCTCGGCCTCACCGACCACGGCGTCATGAACGGCGCGATCGAGCACTACAAGGCGTGCAAGAAGCACGGGATCAAGCCGATCCTCGGCTGCGAGATCTACTTCGTCGACGATCACTCGCACCGAGGCCGGTGCGAGCGCAACCACCTCACGCTCATCGCCTCCTCGGACGAGGGCTACCGCAACCTCGTGCGGCTGTCCTCGTCGGGCTTCACCGACGGCCTCAACCAGGGGAAGCCGGGCGTCGACGTCTCCCAGCTCGAGCGGCACGGCTCCGGGATCATCGCGCTGACGGGCTGCCTCGCCTCGCGCGCGAACCAGCGCCTCGTCTCCGGCGCCTACGACGAGGCGCGGGCGCACGTCGACGACCTCCTGCAGGCCTTCGGCCCCGACAACGTCTACTTCGAGATCCAGCAGAACGGGATCGGCGATCAGGCGATCGCCAACGAGGGCATGATCCGCCTCGCGCGGGAGGTGGGCCGGCCGCTCGTCGCGACGGGCGACGTCCACTACCTGCGCCGGGAGGACTACCACCATCACGCGGCGCTGCTGTGCGTGAACACGAAGTCGACGCTCGCCGAGCCGAAGATGTCGTTCGACACGAACGAGTTCTTCCTCAAGAGCAGCGACGAGATGGCGCAGGACTTCTCGGAGACCCCGGAGGCCCTGCGGACGTCGGTGGAGATCGCGGAGCGCTGCGAGGTCGAGATCGCGCTCGGCGGCCAGCTCATCCCGCGGTTCCTCCCGGAGGGGGAGGACGAGAAGGCGTACCTGCGCGAGCTCGTCATGCAGGGCCTCCACGAGCGCTACGGCTCGCCTCCTCCGGCCGAGGCGATCGAGCGCGCGGAGATGGAGCTCGGCGTCATCGACCGCATGGGCTTCAACGCCTACTTCCTCATCGTGTGGGACTTCGTGAAGTACGCGAAGGACTCGGGGATCTCGGTGGGGCCGGGCCGCGGCTCGGCGGCCGGCTCGCTCGTCGCGTACTGCCTGCAGATCACCGATCTCGACCCGCTCCGGTACGACCTCCTCTTCGAGCGCTTCCTCAACCCGGAGCGGGTGTCGATGCCGGATATCGACATCGACTTCTCGGTCCGCGGCCGGGAGAAGGTCATGCAGTACGTCGTCGAGAAGTACGGCCGCGAGTCCGTCGCCCAGATCATCACCTTCGGCAAGATGTTCCCGCGGGCGGCGACGAAGGACGCAGCGCGTGTCCTCGGGCACCCGTACAACGTCGGCGACGACCTCTCGAAGCTCATCCCCGACCCCGAGCAGGGCCGGCCGCCGAGCTTCGAGAGGTGCCTGGCGGAGGGGGAGGAGCTCCGCAAGGCCTACGACTCCGACCCGACCGCGAAGCAGGTCGTCGACCTCGCGCGCGGGCTCGAGGGCATCGTGCGCAACAGCTCGATCCACGCGGCGGCGGTCGTCATCGCGGGGATGCCGCTCACCGACGTCGTCCCGGTGCAGCTCGCCGAGGACAAGACCGGGCCGTCGCTCCCGGGCGGGGAGCGCAACTACAAGCTCGTCACGCAGTTCTCGATGAAGCCGGTCGAGGAGCTCGGCCTGCTGAAGATGGACTTCCTCGGGCTGCGCAACCTCGACGTCATCGAGGACGCCCTCGACATCATCGAGCGCTCGACCGGGGACCGCCCGTCGATGCGGGACCTGCCGCTCGACGATGCGAAGACCTACGACATGCTCGCGCGGGGCGACTCGATCGGGGTGTTCCAGTTCGAGTCCGAGGGCATGCGCGAGGCGCTGAAGAAGGTCCGCCCGACGGAGTTCGACGATCTCGTCGCGCTCGTGGCGCTCTACCGGCCGGGAGCGATGGATCAGATCCCGACCTATGCGCGCGGCAAGCGCGATCCCGAGTCGGTGCGGGTGGCGGACGAGCGCCTGGAGCCGATCGTCGGCCCGACGTACGGGGTCATCCTGTACCAGGAGCAGGCGATGCAGATCTCGAAGGCGCTCGCCGGGTTCACCGGCGCGCAGGCCGACGATCTGCGCAAGGCGATCGGCAAGAAGAACCGCGAGGCGATGGCGAAGCTCAAGCCCGTCTTCTACGAGGGCTGCCTCGCCTCGGGCACGCGCAAGGACGTCGTCGACCAGCTGTGGGCGACGAACGAGAAGTCCGCGGACTACTCGTTCAACAAGTCGCACGCCGCCTGCTACGCGCTCATCAGCTACCGCACGGCCTGGCTGAAGGCGAACTACCCGGCCGAGTACATGGCCGCCCTCATCAGCTCGGTGATGGACACGAAGGACAAGGTCCCGTTCTTCGTCGCGCGATGCGACGAGATGGGGCTCGAGGTCCTCCCGCCGTGCGTCAACGTCTCCGACCACGAGTTCGTCGTCGTCGACGGGAGCATCCGGTTCGGCCTCGACGCCGTGAAGGGCGTCGGCCACGGCGCGGTCGAGGCGATCAAGACGGCGCGCGAGGAGGGCGGTCCCTTCACGTCGATCTGGGACTTCTGCGAGCGCGTCGACCACCGCGCCGCGAACAGGAAGACGATCGAGGCCCTCGTGAAGTCGGGCGCGCTCGACGCGACCGGCCACTCGCGCAAGGGCATGCTCGACGTGCTCGAGGCCGCGCAGGCGGCCGGGCAGAAGGTCCAGCAGGACGCCCAGATCGGCCAGGGCTCCATCTTCGACCTCGGTCCCGCCGACGGCGGCACGCAGGGTGGCTCGGCCGCGGCGTTCGCCGCCCCGGCCCATCCGGCGATCCCCGCGGAGGAGTTCGAGCAGCGTGAGCTCCTCGCGCTGGAGAAGGAGGCCATCGGCGTCTTCGTCTCGGCGCACCCGCTCAAGGACGTGCGCGACGCGCTCCGCGTGAAGGCGGACGTCTCGCTCGGCGACCTCTCGGAGGTCGGCGACGGCGACTGGGTGACGGCCGGCGGCATCATCGTCGCGGTCCGGCAGATCCGCACCCGCAACGGCGCCCCGATGATGTTCGTCACGCTCGACGATCTCGAGGGGACCGTCGAGATGATCGCCTTCGAGAAGACGATCACCGAGTACTCGGACCTCCTCGTCCCCGACACCGTCGTCCTCGTCCGCGGGAAGGTCGAGCACGGCGACCGGGGGACGTCGATCATGCTCTCGACCGTCGAGCGCTTCGACCCGACGCCCGGCGAGGTCGAGGCCGCGACGAAGAAGCTCGCGGAGGAGCAGCGGGGCCCGGAGCCGGTGAACGTGCGCCTCGACGCCGCCTTGCTCCCCGCCTCGATCATCGACGACCTCAAGCACGTGCTCGGGAACTTCCCGGGGGAGAGCGAGGTCGTCCTCCACGTCGCGACCTCCGGCGGCCCGCGAATGCTCAAGCTCGGGCCGGAGTACCGCGTCTCCCCGACGCCGAGCCTCAAGGCCGAGCTCGCCCACCTCCTCGGGCCGGCTGCGGCGGCGCCCGCCGCCTGATCCCGAGCCGCGGCGGTGCGTCAGCCGGTCGGTGCCGGGACGCGGCGCAGCAGGAACGGGAGCGCGAGCAGCGCGCCTCCGAGCCCGTCGGCGTAGCTCACGCAGAGGAGGCGGTCGGCGTCGAGCACGCGGAGCTCGTCGCGGACCCGACGCCAGGGCAGCGGGGCGTCGGCCGAGTACCGCACGACGAGGGCCGGGCGGCCGTCGGTCGCCGAGGCCTCGACGCAGGCCCGCATCGCGTGACGCGGGCCCCGACGGGTGAGGTTGGTGCCCGAGAGGACGTCGCCGTCGAGGCTCTCCCACCGCTTGCCCCGCCAGCCCGGGAGGCCGGCGAGGCCGACGCCCGCGGGTGCGGCGGCACGCAGCCACGCCGGCCCCACGAACTCGGCGCTCCACTCGCCGAGGAGGCTCTGCGGCCGCGGGGCGGGGAGGAGGCCGTAGAGACGCCGCAGGGCGACGAGCGAGGAGGGGAGCCCCGGTGGACTCAGGGACGGCAGGCGCCTCATCACGCGGCGGCCAGGCGGCGGCGAAGCGCTCGGCCATCGCGGTGATCGTGAGCGACGGGTTGACGCCGACGTTGGCGGGGATCGCCGACGCGTCGGCGACGTACAGGCCCGGGTGGCCGTGGACCTCGTGGTCGAGGCCCACGACGCCGGTCGCGGCGTCGGCGCCGATGACCGCGCCGCCGAGGATGTGCGCCGTCACCGAGACGCCTCCGACGCTCTCCGGGAGGAGGTTGAGCGGCGTGCCGCCCGCGGCCCGCGCGTACGCGCGGGTGACGTCGTTCGCCACCGGGAGGAAGCTCGGCGGGCGACTGCCCCCCGCGAGCCGGGAGCGGAGGGCGCCCCGCCCCGGGCGCGTGAGCCGGTGCGACCAGGCGAGACGCAGAGCGCTGTCGTGGTCCTGCATGACGGTGAGCGCCGTGTAGCGCTCGTCGAACCGGCGGGCGAGGACGGCACGCAGATGCGCTCGCGGCCGGCGTGCGATCGCTGCGACCGTCCGCAGGCGCCGCCGGCCCGGCGAGGGGTCGTCGACGAGCGGGCCGACCTGCGGTCGCAGCACCCTCGCGCCGCCGCGGAAGCGGTTCTGGGTGACGTGCGTCCGGGCGTCGGGGTGGAACGAGGAGCTGGTCGAGGGTCCGTCGAGCAGGTCGGCGCTCGGGTCGTCGGCGAGGATGCCGGTGACCGCCTCGGAGTTCGTGCGGACCCGGTCGCCGAGCCGCGGCGACACGCGGGGGAGGGTCTGCAGGTCGTCGCGGCAGGTGTAGAGGAGGTCGAGCGTGCCCAGCACGCCGGCGGCGAGGACGACGCGACCCGCGTGGACGACCGGGCGGCGGGCGCGGCGACCTCGCGCCAGCGGGTCGCGGGCATGCAGCGCGTAGCCGCCGCCCGGCCGCGGGACGACCGCGTCGACGTGGTGCCGCGGCAGGATCCGTGCGCCGCGTCGCTCGGCGAGGTGCAGGTAGTTGAGGTCGAGCGTGTTCTTCGCCCCGTACGGACAGCCGACGAGGCAGCCGCCGCAGAGCCGGCATCCCGTGCGCGGCGGGCCCTCCCCGTCGAAGAACGGGTCCGCCGTCGTCACGCCCGGCCCGTCCCCGAAGTGGATCGCCAGCGGGACCGGGGCCCAGGTCGCCTCCGCCCCGACGGCGGCCGCCGCGGCGCGCAGGTGCGCGTCCTGCGCCGAGAGGTGACGGTTCGCCACGCGGCCGAGCATGCGCGCCGCCGTCGCATAGGGCGCGGCGAGCTCGGCCCGCCAGTCGGCGAGCCCGGCCCACGCCTCGTCGTCGTAGAAGGCGGACTTCGGCTCGAGGAGGACGGCGCCCCAGACGATCGAGCCGCCGCCCACGCCCGTGGCGCCGATGATCCCGACGTGCGCGAAGGCCCGCTGCCAGAAGAAGCCGCGCAGTCCGAGCCGTGGCTCCCAGAGGTAGTCGCGCAGCGAGCGTCGCGCCCTGTCGAGGTCGTCACGGCCGAGGCGGCGGCCCGCCTCCAGCACGACGACGTCGTAGCCCTTCTCGGCGAGCCGCAGCGCGCTCACCGCCCCGCCGAACCCGCTCCCGACGATCGCGACGTCGCACTCGACGACGGGTCGACCGGCCTCGTGGGCGCTCATGCTCGCCGCCGCCGGGCGCTCGACCACCGTGACGGCGGCCGCGAGCGGAGGGCACCCGCGAACGCCGCAAAGGCGCGACGATTGTCGCAGACCGTGCCGGTCTCGAGGGGGTCGCACGCCCGCACGGTCCGGTTCTCGGAGTGGTATTTTCGCGCGGCGGCCTCTCGCTCTTCCGCTGGACCGGGGGCGGGAGGCCGCACTTCATCTGCCCGGAGCACGGGGGCCCTAACCCCGGGCGGAGAGGCCCTCGTCGCGCAGCTCGCGCGCGATGGCGATGTCACGCGCGACGACGCCCTTCCCCTCGACGCCCGGACCCTCGAAGATCATCGGGAGGCCGTCGAAGCGCGGCTCGCTGAGGAACGCGGCGATGCCCTCGCGGCCGATCTCGCCCTCGCCGAGCGGCGCGTGACGATCGCGGTTGGAGCCGACCCCGGTCTGCGAGTCGTTGACGTGGAGGCAGCGCAGCCGGTCGAGGCCGACGGCGCGATCGCACTCGTCCAGCACCGCTCCGAGGTCCTCGGCGGTCCGGACGTCGTAGCCGGAGGCGAGGAGGTGGCACGAGTCGAGGCAGAGCCCGAGGCGCCCGTCCCCGCCCGAGGCGTCGAGGAGGTCGTGGAGCTCCTCGAAGGACCGCCCGAGCGTGCCGCCCGCACCGGCGGTGTCCTCGAGCAGGAGAGCGCAGCCCTCGGTGCGGTCGAGGGCCTCGCGAAGCGTCTCCCCGCAGCGGGCGATGGCCTCCCCGACGTCCCCGCCCTTGGCGGAGCCGGGGTGGAGGACGACGCCGTCCGCGCCGATGCCCGCGCCGATCGTGAGCGCCTGCACGAGCGAGGTGAGGGACTTCTCCCGCAGCTCCGGGTCGTCCGTCGCGCAGTTGATGAGGTAGACGGCGTGGACGACGACCGACTCGACCCGCGAGGAGGCGAGGGCGTCGCGGAACGCGGCGAAGTCGTCCTCGCCGTAGGAGGTCGGCCGCCACATGCGCGGTGACTGGTTGAAGATCTGGATCGCGTCGCAGTCGCGCTCGACGCCGCGGGCGACCGCCTTGTCGAGCCCGCCGGCCGTCGAGACGTGGCAGCCGATCAGCACGTAGTGTCCTGCCTCATGAGGGTCCGATTCGCTCCTTCTCCCACGGGCGCGCTGCACATCGGCGGCGCGCGCACCGCGCTCTACAACTGGCTCCTCGCGCGCGGCTCCGGGCCCGAGGGGACGCTCGTCCTGCGCATCGAAGATACCGACCGGGAGCGTTCGACCCCCGAGAACGTCGAGCAGATCCTCGACGCTCTGCGCTGGCTCGAGCTCGACTGGGACGAGGGCCCGATCAGCCAGGCCGAGCGCGCGCCGCGCCACGGGGAGGTCCTCGCGCGGCTCCTCGACGAGGGTCTCGCCTACCGGTCGAGCGCGACCGCGGACGACGTGCGCGCCTACAAGGACCGCCACGGTGCCGACCGGGGCTTCCGCGGCGAGGAGGAGAAGGAGGGCGCGGTCCGCCTCCGCGTCCCGGACGACGACGAGCTCGTCGTCCACGACCTCATCCGCGGCGACACGACCTTCCGCACGGTCCACCTCGACGATCCGGTCATCGCCCGGGCGGACGGCACCCCGCTCTACAACTTCGCGGTCGCGGTCGACGACCACGACGCCGCCATCACGCACGTCGTCCGCGGCGAGGACCACCTCTCGAACACGCCGAAGCAGCTCCTCGTCTACCGGGCGCTCGGCGCCGACCCGCCGGCGTTCGCGCACCTCCCGCTCCTCCACGGGCCGGACGGGAAGAAGCTCTCCAAGCGCCACGGCGCGGCGTCCGTCCAGGAGCTGCGCGACGCCGGCTTCCTCCCCGCGGCGGTGCGCAACTACCTCGCGCTCCTGGGCTGGGGGGACGTCGACGACGAGACGATCATCCCGACCGAGGAGCTCGTGCGCCGGTTCGACATCACCCGCGTCTCGAAGAACCCCGCCCGCTTCGACGAGCAGAAGCTGCGCTGGATGAACGGCCGCTACGTCCGCGAGCTCTCGCTCGACGGGCTCACCGCCGCGCTCGAGGAGCACACCGGGCGCTCCGGGCTGCGGCCGTACGTCGAGATCTCCTCGGAGAAGATCCAGACGCTCGCCGACTTCTGGCCGCTCGCCGGGTTCTTCCTCGACGGCCCGGCCGACGATCCGAAGGCCCGCGAGAAGTGGCTGGGCGAGGAGGGGCGGGCCGCCCTCGCCGATGCGCGGGCGGCGCTCGCCGCGCTCGACGACGAGGCGTTCACGACCGAGCACGTCGACGCCGCCCTCCGCGGCGTCGTCGAGGCGCGCGAGGCGAAGCCGAAGGACGTCTTCCAGCCGGTCCGCGTCGCGCTCGCCGGCACGACGGTCTCGCCGGGCATCTTCGAGTCGGTCGCGGCGCTCGGCCGCGAGGAGGCTCTGCGCCGCATCGACGCGGCGCTTTCGGGCTGATCTCGCACGGAGTGGACGAAAGGGCTCAATCATCCGTCCATCCGTGCCGATAACAGGGTCGTCACCCCGCCTTCCGCACGGAGACGCACGACCACATGAGCACCAGCCCACTGCCCTCGCCGAGTCAGGTCACGACCGCTGACGCCCAGCGCCGTCACAACGAGGGCCACGGCCGTCGACTCACCGCCGCCTTCGAGGCGCTCGAGGCCTTCCCGGCCCTCGCCGAGTCCCGCAACCGCCTCCTCTCGCTCGTCCAGCAGGAGCGCGTGAGCACGGGCGACGTCGTCAACGCCGTCGAGTCCGACGTCGCCCTCGTCATCGCCGTCCTGCGGCTCGCCAACCAGGTCGAGGGCCGCACGCGCGGCAAGGTCGAGAGCGTCGTCCAGGCGGTCGAGATCCTCTCGCCGGAGTCCGTCCAGGCGCTCGCGTCGCGCGCCTCGACGTTCGACTTCTTCGAGCGCTCCGCCGTCTGGGACGCGGCCCCCGAGCGCTTCCGCCTCCACGGAGTCGCCACGCAGCGCGCCGCCGATCGGCTCGCCACCGCCGTCGGCTACGAGCACCGCGACCGCCTCATGGTGACCGCGCTCCTCCACGACATCGGCAAGCTCGTGCTGATGCACGCCTACCCCGGGTACCCGACGAAGGTCCACGAGGGTGCGCGCAGTCCCGAGGACCGCATCCACCGCGAGCGCCGCGAGCTCGGCGTCGACCACGCGCTCGTCGGCGGTGTCCTCGCCCGCCGCTGGGGTCTGCCGAAGAGCGTCGCGTCGGCGATCGAGCGCCACCACGCCGAGGACGCCTCGGGTGAGGCCGCGTTCGTGCGGCTCGCCGACATGCTCGCCCACTACGGCCGGGGCGGCAGCGTCTCGCCGACGGAGCTCCTGCGCACGGCCCGCATCATCGGGCTCGGCCCGACCGATCTCCGCGCGGTGATGTACGACCTCCCGTACCCGCAGGTCGCCCGCACGCGGCAGATCGATCCGTGCCCGCTGAGCACCCGCGAGCTCGAGGTGCTCAAGCGCCTCGCCGAGGGCAAGGTCTACAAGCAGATCGCGCACGAGCTCTCGCTCTCGACGAGCACGGTGCGCACGCACCTCCACAACATCTACGGCAAGCTCGGCGCCGTCGACCGCGCGCAGGCGGTTCTCATGGCGACCGAGCGCGGCTGGCTCTAGGTCCCGCGACGCCGTGGCGCCGGTCGCAGCCGGCGCCAGGCGAGCCACGCGAGCGCGACGCCGGTCGCGTCGACGAGGACGTCGACCGGTGAGCCGTTCCGTCCCTCGACGAAGCTCTGGTGCCACTCGTCGCTGACGGCGTACGCGACGGCGATGAGCGCCGCGGCCGCGGGCCGGCGCCAGCCGAGCGCCCGCAGCCACAGCAGCCACAGCAGGCCGTACTCGACCATGTGCGCCGCCTTGCGCAGGTAGAGGTCGGCGGTCCCGAGGCCGGACGAGAGGTCCGGCTGGTCGGAGAGCAGGTAGATGAGCGCCATGAGCGCGAGCGGAGGGGCGAAGCGACGGACCGGTGCCATACGATCGGAGTCGCGCACCGTACCCGCGCCGCCCTTCCGATGCTCTCCATCACCTCGAAGAGCCCCTACGCGCTCAAGGCCCTGGCCGAGCTCGCCCGCAGCGGCGACGAGGCGCCGGTGCCGCTCGGCGAGCTCGCGCGCCGCCGCGACATCCCCGCCCAGTTCCTCGAGCAGCTCTTCGCGGTGCTGCGCCGCGCCGGGGTCCTGCGCTCCCAGCGCGGCGTCAAGGGCGGCTACTCGTTCGCGCGCGATCCCGCCGAGGTGACCGTCCTCGAGGTCGTCGAGCTGCTCGACGGCCCGCTCGGCCGCGACGCCGAGGGCGTCTTCGCCGACGCGGCGACCGCGGCCCGCGCCGTCCTCTCGCAGGTGACGATCGCCGACGTCGTCGAGCGCGAGTCGCGCGAGGCGGGCGCGGCGATGTACTACATCTGACCTCGCCTCACCCCACGCCCCGCCGCCAGAACGCCGGCGTGAGGAGCGCGAGCACCGTGAACAGCTCGAGGCGTCCCGTGAGCATGAGGAACGTGAGCACGCCGCGCCCGGCCTCGGGGACGGCGCCGTAGTTCTCCGACGCGCCGACGTCGCCGAGACCCGGCCCGACGAGCGTGAGCGTCGCGGCGACCGCCGCCGTCGAGGTCTCGAGGTCGACGCCGGTGACGAGCAGCGCGAACGTCCCCGCCACTCCGACGAGGATGAAGATGAGGAGGAATCCGAGCACGGAGCGCCGGATGTCCTCGCTGTAGACGTGCCGGCGCGTCCGCAGCACCTGCACCACGTTCGGGCGCAGCTGCCGGGTGACCTCCTGCGCCGTCGACTTGCCGAGGAGCAGGACCCTGATGACCTTCATGCCGCCGGCGGTCGAGCCCGCACAGCCCCCGATCGCCATGAGCACGAGGAGGACGGTCCGGGCGGTGTCGTTCCACTGGTCGAAGTCCGCGGTCGTGTAGCCGGTCGTCGAGATGACGCTCGTCACGGTGAAGGCGGCGTCCCGCAGGCTCTGCGTCGCGCCGCCGGGGTGACCGGCGCGGACGAGGCTCACCGTGACGACGGCGACGGCGCCGACGAGGATGAGCGCGAACGCCCGCACCTCGGCGGCCTGCGGCCAGAGCGAGCGACCTCTCAGCACGCGCCAGTAGAACGCGTAGTTGATCGAGGTGAGCGTCATGAGGACGATCGCGACGAGCTCGACCGGCGCCGAGTCGAACGCCGCGAGCGACGACGTGTGGGTCGAGAAGCCGCCGGAGGCGACGCTCGTGAACGCGTGGTTGACGGCGTCGAAGGCCCCCATCCCGACGAGGAGGTAGCCGGCGACGCCGGCGACGGTGAAGACGAGGTAGATCGACCAGATGATCTTCGCCGTCTGGGCGATCCGGGGGGTGAGGCGGTCGGGGGAGATGCCCGACGTCTCGGCCTGGAACACGCGCTGCATCGCGAGTCCCGCCGCGGGCGCGATCGCGACGACGAGCACGACGATCCCCACGCCTCCGAGCCACTGGCTGAGGCTGCGCCACAGGAGGATGCCTCCGGGCTGGGCGTCGACGTCGTCGATGAGCGTCGCCCCCGTCGTCGTGAAGCCGCTCATGCTCTCGAAGAGCGCGTCGCCGAAGCGGGGGAGCGTGCCCTCGAGCATGAAGGGCAGCCCGCCCGCCACGGCGACGCCGAGCCACGCGAGCGTGACGGCGAGGAACCCGTCGCGTGCCCGCAGCGGGACCTGGCGCATCCGGCGCGAGGCGGCGATCGCGGCGGCGCACAGCGGGAGGAGGATCGCGCCCGGGACGAGCAGCGACGCGGCGGACCCGTCGCCGGCGATCGCCGCGTAGACGCCGCACGCGATGAGACCCACCGCGGTCGCGCCGACCGCGCCGGCGACCACGGGGACGACGAGGCGCCAGTGGAGCTGCGGACCGTGACGCCGGCCGTTCACCCGCGAGCCATCCGCGAGGACGGGCGGGGCGAGGGTGACGGACGGCATGCATCGATCGTCCGCCCGTCGGCGTCAAGGCCCCGTGCAGATCGGGGTGCGCCGCATCAAGATCGTGTGAAGACGGCCTCAGGAGCCGAAGCGGTACCCGACGCCGGGGTCGGTCCGGACGTAGCGGAAGCCCCCGCCGTCGCGCGGCTCGATCTTGCGGCGGAGGTTCGCGACGTGCGTGCGCAGGCGCTGCGTGTCGTCGACGTGCCCGGGGCCCCAGACCTCCTCCTCGAGCTGTCGATGGGTGAGGAGCCGTCCACGATGCCGCGCGAGCGTCGCGAGGATCTCGTACTCCGTCGGCGTGAGGTGCACCTCCTCTCCGCCGATCCGCACCCGTCGGCCGGCGAAGTCGATCTCGAGCTCTCCGAGGGTGAGGCGCGGCTCGTCGTCGACCACGGCGTTCGCCCGGCGCAGCGCCGCCTGCAGGCGGGCGACGAGCTCGCGCGGGCCGAACGGCTTCACGACGTAGTCGTCGGCGCCGGCCTCGAGCGCGCGGACCTTCTCCTCCTCGTCCCCGACGGCGCTGAGGAGGATGATCGGCATCTGCGACCACTCGCGCAGGGCCGCGCAGACCGCGATGCCGTCCCCGTCGGGGAGCACGAGGTCGATGATCGCCGCGTGCGGAGGGTGCAGGGCCGCCGTGTCGAGCGCCTCCTGCGCGGTGGCGACGGCGACGGGCTCGAAGCCCGCGTCGCGCAGGACGACCTTGAGCGCCCTGAGGATCTGGAGCTCGTCGTCGCAGACGAGCACCCGCGGCCCGCTCACCCGGCGGCCCCCTCGAGCGCCGGCCCGGCGACCGCGGCCGGGAACTCGAGCACGAAGGTCGTCCCCTGGCCCGGATACGACTCGATCGAGATCGTGCCTCCGTTGGCCTCGACGAACCCGCGGACGATCGCGAGCCCGAGACCGCTGCCGGCGTGCCCGTCGCCGCCCCCGCCGCGCCGGAAGGGCTCGAACACGTGCGCGCGCTCGGCGTTCGGGATGCCGGGGCCGTGGTCGACGACACGCAGGACGACCTTGTCGCCGACGGCGCGGGAGCGGAGCTGGACGCGGTGCGGCTCGCTGTGCCGGGCGGCGTTCTCGAGGAGGTTCGCGATCGCCCGCTCGAGCTGCGCGGCGTCGACGCGCAGGAGCGGGAGGTCGTCCGCGGCGTACACGGTGAAGCGCGAGGGATCCGGCTGCTCGCGGATCGCCGCGTCGATGACCTCGTCGAGCGAGCACCAGTCGGGGCGCGGCGGGGCGGCCCCGGCCTCGAGGCGCGAGAGGTCGAGCAGCTTGTCGACGAGCCGCGCGAGGCGCTCCGCCTCGACGCGGACCGTCTCCGCGAGGGCGGCGCGGTCCTCGTCGTCGAGCGTCGGCGACCCGAGCGCCTCCCCGGCGGCGAGGATGCCGGTGAGCGGCGTGCGGAGGTCGTGGGAGACCGCGCGGAGGATCGCGGTCTTCACCTCGTCGCTGTGGCGCAGCGACCGCGCCTCGACCGCCTCGCGCATGAGCTCCTCGCGCTCGGCCGCGGCCCGCTCGAGCGCGGCGACGGCGCGGTCGGCCTCCTCGCGCCGACGGCCGGCCTCCGCCGCTCGGGAGCGCGCGGCGTCCGCCAGCGTCGACACCACGACCGCCGCGACGACGAAGACGCCGAGCGCCACCCAGTTCTCGCCGTCGGCGACCGTGAACCGCCCGGTCGGCGGGATGTGGAACCAGTTGAACGTCGCGGCGCAGACGAGGACGGTCGCGAGGCCGAGCCCGATCCCCCAGCCGGTGGAGGCGAGGAGCACGGCGACGAGGTAGAGCACGCCGATGCTCACCGTCGGCGCGACCTCGCCGAGGGGGTAGAGCGCCGCGGTGATGAGGACGACGGCGCAGAGCGCGACGGCGAGACCCGTCGCGCGCGACGGCGGAGGGTCGGGGAGGAGCCACGTCGCGAGCCGCGCGCGCATGCCTCTCAGCCTACGCTCGTGCGCGCCCGTCCCCCTGCGCGGGGCGCGGCTGTCGCGATCCGGAAGCTCGCGGTTTGCGCCTGCCCTCTCCGCGGTACCTATGAGGCGTCACGCCATGCGCGTCCTCCTCGACACGATCTGCGGCGGGCCCCGGGAGTCACGGGCCGACGACGCTCGGGTCGGCCTGTGGCTCACGGGTCTCGCCGCCGTGTCCGCCGGCGTCGTCGCGATCGCGCTCCACCTGGCGATCGCCGTCCCGCCCGGTCAGGCGATCGCCGTGTGCGGCCTCGTCGGCCTCGTCGGGTTCATCGGTGCGCTCCTCCTCGAGTGGAGGCGCGAGCGTGGCGACGGGGACGACGACGACGGCCGGGGACCCGGTCCGGACGAGCCGTCGCCGGAGGACGACCCCGTCGACTGGGAGCCCTTCGAGCGCCTCCTGCGCGACGCCGCCGAGCCGCGCGAGCCGACCCCGGCGTAGCCGTTCACCCGCGCCGCCCGCGCGAGCGCCGCCGCGGGCGAGGCCCGGGGGCCGTGCGATCGCGAGCCTCTCGCGCGGCCGAGGTGGCGCCGAGGCCGCCCTCCGCGAAGGCGCGCAGGACCTCCTCGGCCGACGGCGCCGGAGGCGGACCGTCCGCGGTCGGCGCGTGTCCGCGCCGGACGATGCGCGAGATGAGCCACACGGGCCCATCGTCGCCGCGGGTGGCGGCCGCGTGGTCTCGCGCCTGTCTCACGTCGGTCGCACCGTCGCGTCGGAGGAGGCGCGGGAGCGGCCGCTGCCACGGGTAGAGTCGTCGGACGCCATGGCGCAGGTCCCCCGCAACATCGCCGAGCACGTCGGCCGCACGCCGATGGTCGAGCTCACCCGCCTCGTGCCGCCCGACAGCACGGCGCGGATCTTCGGCAAGCTCGAGCAGTTCAACCCCGGGGGCTCCGTGAAGGACCGGATCGGCATCGCGATGATCGAGGCGGCCGAGGCCGAGGGGCGCATCGAGCCGGGCCGCACGACGATCGTCGAGGCGACGTCCGGCAACACGGGCATCGCGCTCGCCTTCGTCTGCGCCGCGAAGGGCTACGACCTCGTCATCACCCTCCCGCAGGGGATGAGCCGGGAGCGCGAGTCGCTCCTGCGCCTCTACGGGGCCCGCGTCGAGATCGTCGAGTCGATGGGCGGGATGAACGAGGCCGTCGAGGCGGCGCGCGCCCTCGCGGGCACCGGCGATGCGTGGCTGCCGGACCAGTTCGCGAACCCCGCGAACCCCGAGGCTCATCGCCGGACGACGGGTCCCGAGATCTGGGACGCCCTCGACGGCGACGTCGACGTCCTCGTCTGCGGCGTCGGCACCGGGGGCACGATCACGGGCACCGCGGCGTTCCTGAGGGAGAAGAACCCGAAGCTCCGCGTCGTCGCCGTCGAGCCTGCGAGCTCGCCGGTCCTGTCGGGCGGCCGCCCGGGCCCGCACCGCATCCAGGGCATCGGCGCCGGGTTCGTCCCGCCTGTCCTCGATCGCGATCTCCTCGACGAGGTGCTCGCGTGCGGCGACGAGGAGGCGATCGGCACCGCGTGGGAGCTCGCGCGCCGCGAGGGCGTCCTCGCCGGGATGTCGTGCGGCGCGGCGGTCTGGGGCGCGCTGCAGGTCGCGAGCCGGCCCGAGACCGCAGGGGCGCGCATCGCGTGCGTGCTGCCGGACTCCGGGGAGCGCTACGTGTCCGCCCCGTTCTTCCAGCCGCCGCCCGCCTGAGAGGCGACGGCGAGGCGCCGGCCGGCGCCTCCGGCCCGCTCGTCACGGCGCGGCTCCGAGCCGCCGGGCCCGCCACGGCGGAGCGCTACGCTCTCGACATGCTCGGCCTGGGCACCGCCGCACGCGTCCTCGGTGAGATCCGCCGGGACGTCGACGCCGTCCACGCGCGCGACCCTGCGGCTCGCGGCGTGACCTCCGCCGAGATCCTCGCGACGTGGCCCGGCGTCCACGCGCTCCTCTCGCACCGCGTCGCCCACGCGCTCCACGGGTTCGGGGTGCCGATCGTCCCGCGCGTGCTCGCGAACGTGACGCGGACGGTCACCGGGATCGAGATCCACCCGGCGGCGCGCATCGGCCGCGGTCTCTTCATCGACCACGGCATGGGCGTCGTCATCGGCGAGACCGCGGAGGTCGGCGAGGACGTCACGCTCTACCAGGGCGTGACGCTCGGCGGGACGGGCTTCGCGACCGGCAAGCGCCACCCCACCGTCGAGTCCAACGTGACGATCGGGTCGGGCGCGAAGCTCCTCGGGCCGATCACCGTCGGCCACGGCGCGAAGATCGGCGCGAACACCGTCGTCATCCACGACGTGCCGCCGAACTCGACCGTCGTCGGGAACCCCGGCCATCCCGTCCGGGTCGACGGCCGCAAGCCCGAGGGGCCCGACGCGGACTGGATCCACCTGCCCGATCCCGTCGCCGACGCGATGAAGGGCCTCTCGCAGCGCCTCGGCGCGCTCGAGCGCGCCGTCGCGGAGCTCCACGGCGAGGAGGGCGGCGCATCGGTCGCCGACGTTCGGCCGCTGCGCCCGAAGCGCGGCCCGAACCCCGCCGGCGGCTGACGCGGCGCCTCGGCACGCGGCGCGTGCGCGCTGTGGCGACCGGGTAGCCGGGGACCATGAACTCGAGCTTCCGTCTCGCGCGCATCCGCGGGATCGAGATCGGCGCGAACTGGAGCTGGCTCCTCGTCGTCGTCCTCATCTTCTGGTCGCTCGCCGTCGGGATCTTCCCGGAGGAGAACCCCGGGCTCGACGACGTGACCTACGCGGCGATGGCGGTCGTCGCGGCGGTCCTCTTCTTCTCCTGCCTGCTCGCGCACGAGCTCGGGCACGCCATCCAGGCCCAGCGCGACGGCGTCGACATCGACGGCATCACGCTCTGGGTCCTCGGAGGGGTCGCGCGCTTCAAGAGCGAGCCGCCGTCGGCCGGCGCCGAGTTCCGCATCGCGGCCGCCGGGCCCGCGGTCTCGCTCGTGCTCGGTCTGGCGTTCCTCGCGCTCTCCGCCGTGAGCGGCCTCCCGTCGTCGGTCGACGGCGTCGTCTCGTGGCTCGGCTACATCAACCTCGTCCTGCTCGGGTTCAACCTCCTGCCGGCGTTCCCGCTCGACGGCGGGCGGATCCTGCGCTCCGTCCTCTGGCAGCGCGGCGGCGACCTCGGCGAGGCGACGCGGCGCGCCGCCGCCGCGGGACGGGCCTTCGGGGCGGGCATCGCGGCGCTCGGAGCGCTCCTCGTCCTCGGAGGCGGCCTGTTCGGCGGCGTGTGGCTGGCCTTCATCGGCTTCTTCATCATGGCCGCGGGCGCCGCCGAGGAGCAGGCCGTCGCCTCGCGCTCGGCGCTCGCCGGCATCCGCGTCGCCGACGTCATGGTCGGGCGGCCGATCGCCGTCCCGGCGACCATGCCCGCCGGCCGCTTCCTCGAGGACGTCTTCCTCGTCCACCGCCACACGGCCTACCCGGTCGTCGCCGACGACGGCGACGTCGTCGGGCTCGTCACGTTCCGCGACGCGCTCGGGGCCGACCCGGCCGCGCGGGCGACGCTCACCGTCGCCGACGTCATGGTGCCCCGCGGGAACGCCCTCGTCGTCGACGCGGACGCCGAGCTCGCCGACGTCCTCGGCGACCTCGGGGCCGACGCCCGTCGCCGCGCCCTCGTGCGCGTCGACGGTCGGGTCGCCGGCCTCCTCTCCGTCACCGACGCGCTGCGCGTCCTCGAGGCACGCGGCCTCGGCGGCGCGCGCCGCTGAGGGCGGCCCGGGCCGATGGTCGAGACGTGGACCTGGTTCGTCTTCGGCGGGGCGGTCGTCGGGCTCCTCGTGCTCGACCTCGTCGTCGTGTCACGGCAGCTCGACGTCACGAGGATCCGTCAGGCGACCCTCTACAGCATCGGCTGGGTCGTGCTCGGCGTCGCGTTCGGCGGGATCGTCGCGCTCTGGCTCGGCGCCGAGCGCGCCGGGGAGTACTACGCCGGCTACCTCATCGAGAAGTCGCTGTCGGTCGACAACGTCTTCGTCTTCGCGGTCATCTTCGGGTTCTTCGGAGTGCCCGATCGCTTCCAGCACCGCGTCCTCTTCTGGGGCATCTTCGGCGCGCTCGTCTTCCGGGCGATCTTCATCTTCGCCGGCGCCGCCTTCCTGGAGCAGGTCGAGTGGGCGGTCTACGCCTTCGGCGTCCTGCTCCTCGCCACCGCCGCCCGCCTCGTCGTGAAGGGGGAGGGCGAGCCGGACCCCGGGAGGAACCCGGTGCTCCGCACGCTCCGGCGCGTCCTCCCGATCGGCGAGAAGCTGCACGGCCATCGGTTCGTCGTCCGCGCCAGGGACGTCGACGCCGAGGAGCGCGAGGCGGCGGGCAGGCCGCTGCTCGGGTTCATCTTCACGCCGCTCGTCGCGGTCCTCGTCGTCATCGAGACGACCGACGTCCTCTTCGCGCTCGACTCGATCCCGGCGATCCTCGGGATCACGCGCAACGAGTTCATCGTCTTCAGCTCGAACGCGTTCGCGCTCCTCGGGCTCCGAGCGCTCTACTTCGTCGTCGCCGGCGGCCTGCGGCAGCTCGAGTACCTGCACTACGGCCTCGCCGGGGTCCTCGCGTTCGTCGGCGTCAAGTTCATCCTCGAGGGCGTGGGCGTCCACATCGGCATCGCCTTCTCGCTCGCGGTCATCGTCGTCGTCCTCGGCCTCGCGGTCCTCGGCTCCGTCCTCCACGACGACGGCGAGGACGAGCACGAGCAGGAGGCGGAGGGCTCCGGCGAGCTCGAGGACGCCTGCGACGACGGGGACGACGACGCCGAGCCCGCCTCGCAGGCCACGGCGCGGGAGGCCGGTCAGTAGAAGACGCAGCGGTGACGGTGGCGGGGCCGGGACTTCATCTCCGGTGCCTGACCCCGCTGCCAGAGCCACGTGTCGAGCGTGCGCGGCGCGATCCCCGTGTGGGCGGAGAGCCGCTCGACCGCCTCGACGGCGCAGCCGCGGATCTCCCGCTCCCACGCCCCGGGGGGCAGGAGGCGCTCCGCGTCGATCCATGACGCGAGCTCGTCGGAGTACCGCAGGACGCCGGAGCAGCGAAGGACGTGCGGGACGAGGTTGTCGGCGAAGAGCGTGAGACGGTCGAGGTCGTGGAACGTCGCGAGCCCGGCGAGGGCGAGGTCGTTCGGCACGATCTGCGCCCGCTTGAAGAAGCCCCGGTCCGCGAAGGCGGTCATCCCGCCGGCGAGCGCCGTCGCGAGGCGCTCGGCCGACCCGCCCGCCGCGGCGACGAGACCGAGGACGTCGCGGTCGCCGAGGAAGCGGCCGAGGTCGCGGAGCGCCTGCGCGTAGAGCGACATGAGCTCGTGGTCCGCCCGCTGGCCGAGAACCGCGGCGATCTCGCCCGTGGACAGGACGCGCAGCTCGGCGTTCGACCACGGTCCCTCCGCGCGGAAGCGGTCGGCGAGGCTCCACGCGACGGTGAAGTAGCCCGAGACGGGCCTGCCCGCGCGGTCGCGACGCTTGCGCAGCGTCGGGAACCATCCCGAGCCGAAGTTGATCGCGTCGAGCGTGAGGAGGTAGCGCGCGACGGCCTCCCCGTCGCCGTCCAAGAAGTGGCGTTCGGGGTCGAGCTGCGGCGGCTCCATCGCGTGGGCCTCGGCGGCGAGCCGGCGCAGCGCGGCGTCGTCGATCTGCACCGCCCCGGCCTCCCTCGCGACGCGGGCGGCGTGAGAGCGGACGTCGTCGCAGAGCCCCATCGCGGCCGCAGCGTACGCGACCCTCCGGCGCGCCGCCTATCCTCGGTGTGATGGCCGAGCATGCCGCCACCCCGACCGCCGACGATCTCCTCGAGGGCCTCAACCCGCCGCAGCGGGCCGCGGTCGAGCATCCGGAGGGGCCTCTGCTCGTCCTCGCGGGCGCGGGCTCCGGCAAGACGCGCGTCCTCACCCACCGCGTCGCCCACCTCGTCCGCACCGGCGCGGCCCGCCCCGGCGAGATCCTCGCGATCACGTTCACGAACAAGGCGGCGCAGGAGATGCGCGAGCGCGTCGAGATGCTCCTCGGGCGCTCGACCCGCGCCATGTGGATCCTCACGTTCCACTCGGCGTGCGTGCGGATGCTCCGCTCGGAGGCGCCGCGGCTCGGCTACACGCGCGGGTTCACGATCTACGACCAGTCCGACGCCCGGCGGCTCGTGAAGCAGTGCATCGACGAGGTCGGAGCCGACCCGAAGCGCTTCCCGCCGGCCGCCGTCCACCACCAGATCTCCGACGCGAAGAACAAGCTCCGCGACGCCGAGGCCTACGGCGAGATGGTCGGCTCCTTCTTCGAGCAGACGGTCGCCGAGGTCTACCGGGAGTACGAGCGGCGCACCCACGCGATGAACGCGCTCGACTTCGACGACATCCTCGTCCGCGCCGTCAACGTGCTCGAGCTCTTCCCCGAGGTGCGAGCGCGCTACGCGTCGGCGTTCCGGCACGTCCTCGTCGACGAGTACCAGGACACGAACCACGCGCAGTACCGCTGGCTCCAGCTCCTCGCCGGCGGGGAGGAGGGGCACCGCAACCTCATGGTCGTCGGCGACGACGCCCAGTCCGTCTACGGGTTCCGCGGCGCCGACATCCGCAACATCCTCGACTTCCAGGACGACTTCCCGGACGCGACGGTCGTCAAGCTCGAGCAGAACTACCGCTCGACGCAGACGATCCTCGACGCCGCGAACGGCCTCATCGCCCACAACCGCGGCCAGATGCACAAGACGCTCTTCTCGGACGCCGGAGCGGGCGAGCCCGTCCGCGTGAAGGAGCTCGAGGACGAGCACGCGGAGGCGCGCTACGTCGTCGGCGAGATCGAGCGGCTCGTGGACGAGCGGCACTCGCGCGCCGAGGTCGCGGTCTTCTACCGGACGAACGCGATGTCGCGGGTCCTCGAGGACACGCTCGTGCGCCGCGAGATCGGCTACCAGGTCATCGGCGGCACGAAGTTCTACGAGCGCGCGGAGATCAAGGACGCGATCGCGTACCTCCAGCTCCTCGCGAACCCGCAGGACCAGGTGTGCTTCTCGCGGATCGTGAACTCGCCGAAGCGCGGGATCGGCCAGACGTCCCTCTCCCGGATCGTCGCCCATGCCGACACGACCGGCGTGAGCATCTGGGAGGCGGCATCCGACCCGGCTGCGGTCCCGGGGCTCGGCACCGCGGCCGTGAAGTCCGTCGGCCGCTTCATGGACACGATGACCGCGCTGCGCGAGCGGGCCGAGGCCGACGGGCCGGTCGCCGAGCTCATCGAGGCGGTCCTCCACGAGACGGGGTACATCGAGGCGCTCGAGGCCGAGCGGACGATCGAGGCCCAGGGCCGGCTCGAGAACCTCGAGCAGCTCGTCGAGGTCGGCCGCGAGTTCGACGCGAGCGACGCCGAGGACGACCGCGGCGGGCTCGACGCCTTCCTCCAGGACGTCGCGCTCGTCGCCGACGCCGACTCCCGCAGCGACGACGAGCACCTCGTCACGCTCATGACCCTCCACAACGCGAAGGGACTCGAGTACCCGATCGTCTTCATCGTCGGGTGCGAGGAGGGGGTCTTCCCGCACTCGCGGTCGATCGACGAGGGGTCGCTCGAGGAGGAGCGTCGCCTCGCGTACGTCGGCGTGACGCGGGCGATGCGCGAGCTCACGCTCACCTGGGCCCGGCGCCGGGCGGTCTTCGGGTCGACGACCTACGGCCTCCCGAGCCGCTTCCTGTCCGAGATCCCGTCCGAGGCGATCGAGGAGGACGGTCCGAGCATCCGCCGGGGCGGTCTCGGGCTCGGGGGCGGCTCGGCGCCGCGCGGCCGCGCGCTCTCCTGGGGCGGCGGCGAGGACGCCGCATCGGAGCCCGCGAGGTTCACCACCGGCGATGACGTCGTCCACGCGAGCTTCGGCGAGGGCGTCGTCACCGGGGTCCAGCCCGGCGGCGTCGTCACCGTGCACTTCGGCTCGGGGGTCGGCGAGAAGTCGCTGGTCGCCGAGCTCGCCGGCCTCGAGAAGCGGTGACGGTTCCGGTCGCATAGCCTGCCGGGGCCATGGCCGCGAGGATCATCGACGGGAAGGCGGTCGCCGCGCGCGTCCGCGAGGAGGTCGCCGCGGACGTCGCGGCGTTCACCGAGGAGCACGGGTCTCCGCCCGGCCTCGCGACCGTGCTCGTCGGCGAGGACCCCGCCTCCGCCGTCTACGTCGGCGCGAAGCAGAAGGCCTGCGCCGAGGTCGGCATCCGCGGCTTCGACCATCGCCTCGAGGCCGACACGCCGCGCGACGAGGTCATCGCGCTCCTCGAGCGCCTCAACCGCGACGACGAGGTGAGCGGGGTGCTCCTCCAGCTCCCGGTGCCGGCGCCTCTCGACGGGACCGAGCTCACGAACGTGATCGTCCCCGAGAAGGACGTCGACGGCCTCACCATCGCGTCCGCCGGGCGGCTCGCCCTCGGGATGGACGGCCTGCGGCCCTGCACGCCGTCCGGCGTGATGGTCCTCCTCGAGGAGGCGGGCGCCGCGCTCGAGGGCGCCGAGTGCGTCGTCATCGGACGCTCGAACCTCTTCGGCAAGCCGATGGCCCAGCTGCTCCTCCAGGCGAACGCGACCGTGACGACGTGCCACTCGCGGACCCGCGACCTCCCGTCGGTCGCCCGGCGCGCCGACGTGCTCATCGCGGCGGTCGGCGTCGCCGAGATGGTGAAGGCGGACTGGGTGAAGCCGGGCGCGGTCGTCATCGACGTCGGGATGAACCGCCTCACGGGGGAGACGCCGTCGCTCACCGGGGACGTCGCCGCCGGCGAGGTCTCCGAGGTCGCCTCGGCCCTCACGCCCGTCCCGGGCGGAGTGGGCCCCATGACGATCGCGTGCCTCCTGCGCAACACGGTCCTCGCCGCCCGCGCGGTCGCCGCGACGCGCGGATAGCATCGGCGCGATGCAGCTCGACAGGGTTCGCAGGGGAGAGGCGCTCGCGGCCGCCGGCGCGCTCCTCATCGTCGTCTCGCTGTTCCTGCCGTGGATCGAGCCGGCGACCATCGAGGTCGACGGACTCGGCAGCGGCTACGTCGCCTTCGCCGTGACGGAGAGCGAGTCCGGCTTCTCGGGAGCGGGCCTCGCGTTCGTCGTGCTGCTCCTCCTCGTCGCGCTCATCGCGGCGACGCTCGTCGCGCTCACCGTCTCGGTCGAGCCGGTCGGCCTCACGGTCGCGGCGGCCGTCGTGCTCGGCTTCGTCGGGCTCCTCGCGACGATCGCCGTCGCGGTCCGCGTCGTGCTCGCGCAGCCGGACTTCGGCGTCGGGCTGCCGAACGCCGCCGTCGACATGGAGATCGGCGCCTACCTCTCGCTCCTCGGCGTCGCCGCCGCGACGGCGGGCGGCTGGCTCACGCTCCGCGACGAGCGCATGGACGCGCCCTACAGCGCGCCGCCCGAGGTCGAGACCCGCCGCGCGCCGCCCCGCTGACCGCCGGCGGCGCGGCTCCCGCTTCCTTCGCTAGCCTCAGCGCTCGCATGATCGACCGCGAGCAGGTCCTCCACGTCGCGCGTCTCGCGCGTCTCGAGCTCTCCGACGAGGAGGTCGAGCGGATGAGCGGCGAGCTCTCCGCGATCCTCGACCACGTCGAGGCGATCGGCGGGCTCGACCTCGAGGGTGTCGCCCCCACGGCGCACGTCGTCGACGTGACGAACGCGCTGCGCGACGACGTCCCGCACGAGTCCCTCCCGCGCGAGATCGCCCTCGCGTCGGCGCCCGACGTCGCCGACGACGGCTTCCGCGTCCCGAGCCCGCAGGCGCCGTCGGCATGAGCGACGTCCTCGACCTCACGGCGAGCGAGCTCGCCGCCGCGATCGCCGCCGGCGACCTCGAGCCCGCGGACGCCTTCGAGGCCTACCGCTCCCGCGCCGCGGCCGACGAGACCGGCACGTACACCTGGGTCGCCGACGAGCCGCCCGCCACGGTCGCCGACGGGCCGCTGCGCGGCGTCCCCCTCGCGGTGAAGGACCTCTTCTGCACGGAGGGCGTGCCGTCGCAGTCCGGGTCGCGGATCCTCGAGGACTACCGGCCGCCCTACACGGCGACCGCCGTCGCGAAGCTCCTCGACGCGGGCAGCACGCTCCTCGGCAAGACGAACCAGGACGAGTTCGCGATGGGCTCGTCGAACGAGAACTCGGCCTTCGGGCCCGTCCTCAACCCGTGGGACCCGACGCGCGTCCCCGGTGGCAGCTCCGGGGGCAGCGCCGCCGCCGTCGCCGCCGGGCTCGCGCCGTGGGCGCTCGGCACCGACACCGGCGGCTCGATCCGCCAGCCCGCCGCCTTCTGCGGGATCGTCGGCCTCAAGCCCACGTACGGGACGGTGTCGCGCTTCGGGATGATCGCGTTCGCCTCCTCCCTCGACCAGGCGGGTCCCATGGGCCGCACGGTCGCCGACTGCGCGCTCCTCTACCGGCACATGGTGGGGCGCGACGCGCGCGACGCGACCTCCGTCGCCCATCCCGAGGAGATCGGAGCGCCGTCGCGGACGGACCTCTCGGGCCTGCGCATCGGCGTCCCGCGTGAGCTCACGGGCGACGGCATCGCCGCCGGCGTCCAGGAGGCCTTCGAGGCGGCGCTCGCCCGCGCCCGCGACCTCGGCGCGACCGTCGAGGAGTGCGGGCTCCCTCACGCCGGCCACGCCCTCAACGCGTACTACCTCATCGCCCCGGCGGAGTGCTCGTCGAACCTCGCGCGCTTCGACGGCGTGCGCTACGGCCGCCGCACCGAGGCGCCCGACCTCACGACGATGTACACGAAGACCCGCCACGACGGGTTCGGCGACGAGGTGAAGCGCCGCATCCTCATCGGCACGTACGCGCTCTCGAGCGGGTTCTACGACGCCTACTACCGCCGCGCGCAGCAGGTCCGCACGAAGATCGTCGAGGACTTCACCGCGGCGTTCTCGTCGTACGACCTCGTCGCGACGCCGACCGCGCCGACCGTCGCGTTCCCGCTCGGCTCGAAGACCGCCGACCCGCTCGAGATGTACCGGCAGGACGTCTGCACGATCCCGATGTCGCTCGCGGGCGTCCCCGCGATCTCGATCCCGTGCGGTCTCAGCGACGGGCTCCCCGTCGGCCTCCAGCTCGCGGGGCCGGCGTTCAGCGAGAACCGCATCCTCGACGCCGCGCACGCGCTCGAGGCCGCGCTCGCGTTCGACGCGAGCCCCGCGCGCCGCGAGGGGAGGGCAGCATGAGCACCGCCGTCGCCTACGAGCCGGTCATCGGGCTCGAGATCCACGTCCAGCTGAGGACGCGCACGAAGATGTTCTGCTCGTGCGCGCTGGGCTTCGGCGAGCCGCCGAACACCCGCACCTGCCCGGTGTGCCTCGGGCTCCCGGGCGCGCTCCCCGTCGTCAACGCCGAGGCCATCCACTACGGGCTCATGATCGGGCTCGCGCTCGGCTGCGACCTCGCGCCCCGGTCGATCTTCCACCGCAAGAACTACTTCTATCCGGACCTGCCCAAGGGCTACCAGATCAGCCAGTTCGACGAGCCCCTGTGCAGCGGCGGCGAGCTCGGCGGCGTCCGCATCCACCGCGTCCATCTCGAGGAGGACGCGGCGAAGACGATCCACGCCGGCACGTCGGGGCGCATCCACGAGTCGTCCTCGAGCGTCGTCGACTTCAACCGCGGCGGGACGCCGCTCGCCGAGATCGTCACCGAGCCGGACGTCCGCTCGGCCGAGCAGGCCGGCGAGTTCCTGCGCCTCCTCCGCACGACCCTGCGGGCGCTCGGGGTGAGCGACGTCGACATGTCGCAGGGCTCGCTGCGCTGCGACGCGAACATCTCGATCCGTCCAGCGGGCGACGAGACGCTGGGGACGAAGACCGAGCTGAAGAACATGAACTCGTTCCGGTTCATCGAGCAGGGGATCCGCGCCGAGGTCGCCCGGCAGGAGGCGCTGCTGCGGGCCGGCCGTCCCGTCGTCCAGGAGACGCTCCACTTCGACCCGCGCACCGAGCAGCTCACGTCGATGCGCTCGAAGGAGGAGGCGCACGACTACCGCTACTTCCCCGAGCCCGACCTCACGCCGGTCGCGATCACCGACGAGATGCTCGAGCGCGCCCGCGCCGCGCTCCCCGAGCTCCCCGCCGCGCGGGCGGAGCGCTTCGAGGGCATGGGGCTCCATCCCGACACCGCGCGCCTCCTCGCGTGGCGCAGCGAGCTCGGCGACTACTTCGAGTCGACGCTCACCTCCGCCGACGGCACGGAGGGCGTCGACGCGCCGCTCGTCGCCAACTGGGTGGCCAACGAGCTCCTCCAGCGCCTCGAGACCGACGTCGACCCCGCCGCGTCGCAGGTGACGCCGGACGCGCTCGCGTCGCTCATCGGCCTCCTCGCGGCCAAGACGGTGACCGCCGCCGGCGCCCGCCAGGTGCTCGACAAGCTCGTCGCCGAGGGAGGCGACCCCGCGGCGATCGTCGAGGCGGAGGGCCTGTCCGCGGTCGGCGGGGAGGACGAGCTGAAGCCGCACGTCGACGCCGCGCTCGAGGCGAACCCGGACATCGCCGCGCGCCTCCGTAGCGGGGACATGAAGCCGATCGGGGTCATCATCGGCCACGTCATGAAGGAGACGAAGGGCCGGGCGGACGGCAAGGAGGTCACCCGCCTCGTCCGCGAGACCCTCGGGTTGTAGGCCCGGCGCTCCGGGCAGCGCGTTCGCGCCACCAGCATCCGCCGCTCGACGGGCGGCGTAGCATGGGGGAGGAGCTCGTCAGCGACCGCGCAAGGAGGACCCCGATGTCCCGACTCGTGAGGATGGACAAGACCGGCCACACGACGCTCGCCGAGTGGACCGCCGACGACCGTGCGGCCCGCGAGGCCGCCGTCGAGGCGTTCCGCGCGGAGCTCGACCGCGGCTACTTCGCGACCGTCTCTACCGGTGAGGGCCACGCGGAGCAGGTCCGCGATCTCCCGATCGACGCCGACCTCGTCATCCTCCGCCTGCCGATCTCGGGCGGCTGAGCCGAGGGCCGCGGGACCGTGGCCGACGCCGCGCACGTCGAGCCCGCGCGCGGATGCGTGCTGCCCGAGCTCGCGGCCGTCCACTGGCGGCCGCGGGTCGACGAGCGCCGGCTGCGCCGGGCGGGCAGGTCGTGGACGGCGTCGACCGTCGCTCACGTCGTCCCGTTCCTCATCACCGGGGTCGTCCTCTTCCTCGTCGAGCCGCTCGCTCTCCCCGTCTCGCTCGCGGCGTTCGCCCACGCCTGGGTCATCCCCGAGCTCTACGCGGCGCGTGGCGCGAACGTCGTGCGTCCCCAGCGGCGGCAGGCCGACGGTCCGGAGGGCGTCGCGCTCGGGTTCCTCGGCGACCTCGTCTCCCACGAGGCGCGGGACCTCCACGCGCGGACGGGACTCGTCATCGAGCGCGGCCGTCTCGGCGTGTGGCTCGTCGGCGAGGCGGGAGCGCTCCTCGTCCGGCCGGGCGGTCGGCGGGTCCTCTGCTACTGCGTGCGCGTCCAGGACCCCGATCTGCCGTCCTCCGACCGGATCGCGCACCTGCTCCTCGCGCTGCGCGAGGACGAGGTGGGCTTCGCGACCGTCGCCAACATGGCCTTCAGCGGGGCCCGCTGGCGCATCCGCCGGCGCGTGCCGGAGCCGATGCGCCCTGCGCTCGACGCCGCCGGGGCCGCGGCGCGCGCCTGACCTCGACCGTCTGGCGATCCCCGGGCCCGGCGGGTCCGACCGCGCGGCCGAAGACGGCGCCGCGCGCGGCGGGCACGATGAGCCCATGCAGACGACGCCCACTGCCCGCACCTCCACGACGAGCCGCGTCGCGCTCCTTCCCGTCCGCGACGTGCCGGGGCCGGGCGACGCGACCGGAGCGGTGCGCCCGCGGGTGCGCCGCTACCGGCTCGTCCGGCAGCGGGCGCGCGCACGCCGATGACGCCCGCGCGCCCGGACCGCCCGGTACTCTCGGTGCATGCCCGAGACCGAGACGAAGACCCCGCTCCTCCAGCGCGTCCTCGCGATCGTCATCCTCGCCGTCGCGGCGTGGGTGCTCCTCAAGATCGTCATCGGCATCATCGCCGGCGTCGCGACGGCGATCGTCGCCATCGCAGCGGTCGTCGCCGTCGTGTGGGCCCTGTCGAAGCTGTAGCGCCGCGCCCCCGCCATGAGCGGCTTCATCTACGTCCTGTTCGCCGTCTCGTTCGGCCTCGCCGGCGGGGCCGTCGGGCGTGCGAAGGGCAGCTCGTTCACGCTCTGGTTCCTCGTCTCGGCGATCGTGCCGGTCATCGGCCTCGTCGCCGCGCTGCTCTACCGGGTCGACCACGAGGAGGCCCGGCGCGCCTGCCCGACCTGCGGGCGGGAGTGCATGCTCCACGACGCGCTCTGCGTCCGCTGCGGGACCGAGCTCGACTACACCGAGGACGTCGTCGTCCCCGGTGCCGAGGGTCGCCCGGCGACCCCGGCGGGTTGACGGTCGCCGAGCCGCAAGAGGCGGGAAAACCGCTGCTACACTCGGCCGAGAGCCGCCGACGGGCGGCTCATCATGTCCTGTCACCGACTCCTTGGAAGGGGGGTTCGAGAGTATGCGCGCGGTCGATGCCGTGATCCAGTGCTTGAAGGCGGAGGGCGTCGACGTCGTATTCGGACTCCCCGGCGGAGCGAACATCCCGACGTACGACGCCCTGTACGACGGCGGGATCCGTCACATCCTCGTCCGTCACGAGGCGGGTGGCGGCCACGCCGCCGAGGGCTACGCGAAGGCGACCGGCAAGGTCGGCGTCGCGTTCGGCACGTCCGGTCCCGGCGCGACGAACCTCGTCACGCCCATCGTCGACGCGATGATGGACTCGGTCCCGGTCGTCTTCATCACGGGACAGGTGCGGACCGATCTCCTCGGGACGGACGGCTTCCAGGAGGCCGACGTCATGGGGATCACGATGCCGGCGGTGAAGCACAGCTTCATGATCCAGCACCCGACGGAGATCCCGCGGGCGCTCCACGAGGCGTTCTACCTCGCCCGCACCGGCCGCCCGGGCCCGGTCGTCGTCGACATCCCGACCGACCTCTCGCGGGCCGACATCCCGTACGAGCCGGTGACCGACGTCCGCCTCCCCGGCTACCAGCCGACGACGGACGGCAACGCCAAGCAGATCCGCCAGGCGGCGAAGGCCCTCGCGGCGGCGCGGCGCCCGGTCATCTACGCGGGCGGCGGCGTCGTCGCGGCCGAGGCGAGCGAGGAGCTGCGCGCTCTCGTGCGCGCCGACCGCTTCCCCTGCACCTGCACGCTCATGGGACTCGGCGCCTACCCGGCGCCCGACCCGCAGTGGCTCGGGATGCTGGGGATGCACGGCACGCGCGCGGCGAACTACGCCATGGACGAGGCGGACCTCATCTGCTGCGTCGGCGCGCGGTTCGACGACCGGATCACCGGCAAGCTCTCCGAGTTCGCGCCGCGGGCGAAGTTCATCCACATCGACGTCGACCCGGCGGAGATCTCGAAGAACGTCCCCGCGCACATCCCGATCGTCGGCGACGCCAAGGGCGTCCTCGTGAAGCTCGTCGAGGAGTACCGGGCGCTCGACGCCGACACCTCGCGCCTCGACGAGTGGGTCTCGCGCATCGAGGACTGGAAGACGCGTCACCCGCTCCGCTACGACGAGGGCGAGGGGACCGAGATCAAGCCGCAGCGCCTCATCGAGGCGGTCTACGAGGCGACCGGCGGCGACGCGATCGTCACGAGCGACGTCGGCCAGCACCAGATGTGGACGGCGCAGTACTACCACTTCGACCGTCCGCGCCGATGGATCAACTCCGGCGGGCTCGGGACGATGGGCTTCGGCCTCCCGGCCGCGATGGGCGCGCAGATCGGCTGCCCGGACGACCTCGTCGTGTGCATCACCGGCGACGGGTCGATCCAGATGAACATGCAGGAGCTCGCGACCTGCGCGCAGGAGAACATCCCGGTGAAGACCGTCATCTCGAACAACGGGTACCTCGGGATGGTCCGCCAGTGGCAGGAGCTCTTCTGGGAGCGTCGCTACTCGGCGGTCGACCTCGGGCAGTTCCCGGATTTCGTGAAGCTCGCGGAGGCCTACGGCGCGACCGGCGTGCGGCTCACCGACCGCACGACCCTCGTCGACGACCTCAAGGAGGCGTTCGCGACGCCGGGGCCGGTCATGATCGACGCCCGCGTCACCGCCGAGGAGAACGTGTACCCGATGATCGCCCCGGGCGCCGCGTCCCGGGACATGGTGGGGTGAGCGTGATGGGCGAGCCAGGGACGAAGGACGTCCTCAGCCTCGAGGAGCTCGAGGCGAGCGGCGGGCTCATGACGGGGCGCAAGCACGTCCTGTCGATCCTCGTCGAGAACAAGCCGGGTGTCCTCACCCGCATCGCCGGGCTCTTCGCACGGCGCGGGTTCAACATCGACACGCTCACCGTCGGCCCGACGGACGACGACGGGGTGTCGCGGATCACCCTCACCGTCGACGGTGCCCTGCACCCGATCGACCAGGTCACGAAGCAGCTCCACAAGCTCATCAACGTCCTGAAGATCCGCGACCTCGAGCCCGACGACACCGTCGCGCGCGAGCTCGCGCTCTTCAAGGTCGCCGTCGACGGCGCCGCCCGCTCGGAGGTCCTCCAGATCTGCGAGATCTTCCGCGGCAAGGTCGTCGACGTCGGGCGGCGCTCGATCATCCTCGAGGTGACGGGCACGACCGACAAGATCGAGGCGTTCGAGCGGATGGTCCGCCCGTTCGGCCTCATCGAGATGATGCGCACGGGCGAGATCGCGATCGCCCGCGGCCGCGGCGAGACCTGAGCCGCCCGCCCCAGCGGTGACGCCGAACCGGATTCCTGGTGCGCCATGGCGCACCAGGAATCCGGTTCGGCCCGGCGGGGCGGGGCCCCACGGCGGCGGCTCGTAGACTTCACCGGTGGTGCCCGCCTTCACGCGCTCGCTCCCCGACGGTCCGTTCGCGCCGCCCCGCGCCGCGCGCGACCGGTTCCGGCGGCACGTCGAGCGGGCGCTCCGGCGGGCCCGGTCGAGCCGGCCGGACGGCGTCCTCGCGGCGGTGACCTGGCCGCTGCCCTCGGGCCTCGACCCCGTCGCGATCGCCGTCGGCTCACGCCGGCCCGGCGAGCACTGGTTCACGCTCGAGCAGCCGGAGCGGGAGAGCGCCGCGCTCGCCGCGCTCGGCGTCGTCGTGTCCATCGACGCGGAGGGCCCGGGGCGCTTCGCGGACGTCGCTCGTCGCTGGCGGGCGCTCGCGGTGGACGCGATCGTCGACCAGCCCGACGGCCCACGCGGCGCCGGGTGCGTCGCCGTCGGCGGCTTCGCCTTCGCGCCGGACGGGGGCGCCGCCCCGCACTGGTCCGGATACCCGCCGGCGTCGATGGTCGTCCCGGAGATCGCGCTCGCCCGTCGCGGCGAGGACGTGCGCCTCACGGCGTCCGCCCTCGTGCGCCCCGACGACACCGCCGACGACGTGCTCGCCCGGCTCGACGTCCGGCTCGCCGCGCTCCGGGACGCGCCGCTGCCGCTCCTCGATCCGAGCCCCGTGCGGCGCGTCCGCGTCGCGGGGACGATGCCGCCCGAGCACTACGAGGGCGCGGTCGCGCGGGCGGTCGAGCGCATCCGCGCGGGGGAGATCGAGAAGGTCGTCCTCGCGCGGGAGGTCGAGGCGCACGCCCCGGTCGATCACGACCCGGGCGCCGTCCTCGGCGTCCTGAGGGAGGCGTTCCCCTCGTGCTTCGTCTTCTGCGCCGGCCGGGGCGAGAGCGCGTTCCTCGCCGCGAGCCCCGAGCTCCTCATCCGCCGCGACGGGATGCGCGCGGGCACGCTCGCGCTCGCCGGTTCGACGCGGCGCAGCGCCGATCCGGCGGTCGACGACCACCTCGGCGAGCGGCTCCTGCGATCGACGAAGGACCGCGAGGAGCAGGCGATCGTCACGCGCCGCATCGCGTCGACGCTCCGGCCCCGCAGCGTGTGGGTGACCGCGGCCGAGGAGCCGGTCGTCGTCCGGATGGCGAACATCCAGCACCTCGCGACGCCGATCCGCGCGCAGCTCGCGGAGCCCGTCCCCGTCGTCGAGCTCGCGGGGCTCCTCCATCCCACGCCCGCGGTCGGGGGCGAGCCGTTCCCGGCTGCGGCTCCGCTCATCCCCCAGCTCGAGGGCCTCGATCGCGGGTGGTACGCGGGTCCGGTCGGCTGGACGGACACCGCGGAGGACGGCGAGTTCTGCGTCGCCCTGCGCTGCGCCCTCCTCTCCGGCCGGGTCGCCCGGTGCTACGCGGGCGTCGGCGTCGTCCGCGACTCGGACCCGGCGTCCGAGCTCGCCGAGACCGAGACGAAGCTCCAGGCGCTGCTGCCGGTCCTCGCGGCCTGAGCCCACCGCGCGAGGCGCGCATCGAACGTCGATCGTCACCCCTCGCGGGTCGAACGTCGATCGCCACCCCCGTGGAGGGGTGCAGATCGACGTTCGACCCGCCGCGGGTCAGGATCGACGTTCGAGCGCCGCCGCGACCGCCGCCCAGCAGCGCCGGTGCAGCGCGACGTTCTCCTGCCGGTCGGTCCGGACGTGGAGGAGCGCCGTGCCGCCGTACTGGAGCGCGGCGTCGAGCGACACGCGCAGCCCCGCGAGGTCCGGCACGGGCTGGTAGGCGAGCCCGAAGAGGTCGCAGACCTTCTCGGGGTCGAGCCCCGTCGGCGTGAGGACGTGCGCCTCGTACGCGTCGCGCTCGCCGCTCACCGGCAGGAAGTCGAAGATCCCCCCGCCGTCGTTGTCGACGAGGACGATCGTGAGCGGGATCCCGGCCCGCGAGGCGGTGAGGAGCGAGCCGATGTCGTGGGCGAGCGTGACGTCGCCGACGAGGAGCGCCGTCGGCCCCTCCGACAGGGCCGCGATCCCGTACGCGGTCGCGATCGTCCCGTCGATCCCGTTCGCGCCGCGGTTCGCGAGGATGCGCGGCGGCGCGTCGCGGCCGGCCGCGAACGTCTCGACGTCGCGGATCGGCATCGAGGCGGCGACGACGAGCGTCGCCTCCGGCGGCAGCCGCGCGACGAGCTCCGCGGCGACGCGCGGCTCGCCGAGGCCGTCCCCGAGCGTCGCGGTGAGCGCCTCGGCCGCGACGCCGTCCGCCTCGAGCCAGCGGTCGGTCCAGCCGTCGGCCGGGCCGGCGGGACCGCCCTCGGGAAGGTGCTCCGCGAGGGCCATGAGCACCCGGGCGGGATCGTGGGGGAGGGCGAGGTCGCTCACCTGCGCCGGGTCCTGCCAGGCGCCGTGCGGGTCGAGCCGCAGCTGCACGGCGTCGAGAGCCGCGAGCCACGTGCGGAGGGGCTTCGAGGTCGGGAGGTCGCCCGCCCGCACGACGACGTCCGGCCGCATCGCCTCGGCGAACGCGTCGCAGCGCAGGAGCGCGTCGTAGTGGTCGACGCTCGTCGGGCCGGTCCGGGCCCCCGAGAGGGGATCGGCGAGCACCGGCCAGCCGCGCGCCGAGGCGAACGCGAGCGCCGCGGACGCCAGCGGTCCCGGCCTCCCGCCTCCCGGTCCCGGCCGCTCGTCGCGGCCGAGCACGAGGACACCGCGCTGCGCCGCGTCGGCGAGCTGGGCCGCCGCGGCGGTCGCCTGCCCCGGGTCCGCCGTCGGGGGGACCGCGGTGATCCACGGGCGTCCGTCGGGACGCCCGCCGCCTCCCGGCTCGTCCTCGGGCAGCGGGCCGTCGAGGACGAGGGGCTCGCGCAGGGGCCAGTTGAGATGCACCGGTCCCGGCCCGCCGCCCGCGGCTCCGCGGGCGATGGCGACGGCGCGGCACGCGAGCGCGCGCATCCATCGCAGCCGCTCGGGTGTCGCGTCGTGGACGCCGACCTCGGAGAACCACCGCGTCGCCGACCCGTACAGCTTGATCTGGTCGATCGTCTGCCCGGCGCCCGTCGCGCGCAGCTCCGGCGGCCGGTCGGCCGTGAGGACGACGAGGGGGACGCGCGCCTCGTGCGCCTCGACGACCGCCGGGAGGTAGTTCGCGGCCGCCGTCCCCGACGTGCAGGCGAGGATCGCCGGCCGGCCCGTCGCCTTCGCCATCCCCAGCGCGAGGAAGCCCCCCGAGCGCTCGTCGACCTGGGAGATGCACGGCAGTCGCCCGTCACGGACGAGCGACAGCACGAGCGGCGTCGAGCGCGAGCCCGGTGACGTCACCGCGCCGCACGCCCCGGCCCGGACGAGCTCGTCGACGAACGCGCGGAGGAGGAGGTAGGCGTCGACGGTCGCGGTCATGATGGTGGGGGATGTCGGAGCCGGTGGTGCTGCTGCACGGATTCGGGGGGAGCGCGCGCTCGTGGGACGCGGCGCGCGCGGTGCGTGGCGGCGAACCCTATCCGGCGCTCGCCGTCGATCTCCGCGGCCACGGCGCCAGGTCCGCAGAGAGACCGGTGACGATCGACGCCTGCGTCGAGGACGTCCTCGACCTCGCTCCTCCGCGCTTCGCCCTCGCCGGGTACTCGCTCGGGGGCCGCGTCGCGCTCCGCGTCGCGCTCGCCTCGCCCGGGCGCGTCAGCCGGCTCGTCCTCGTCGCGACGACGGCCGGGCTCGAGGACCCTGCCGCCCGCGAGGCGCGGGCGCGCGCCGACGACGCGCTCGCCGACGCGCTCCTCGCCGACGGCCTCGACGCGTTCGCCGCCCGCTGGTCCGCACAGCCGCTGTTCGCCGCGGACCCCCCGCCGGTCCGCGAGGCGCAGGACCGCGAGCTGCGCTCCGGTGACCCCGAGGGCCTCGCGGCGGCGCTGCGCGGCTGCTCGCCCGGCCGCGTCGCGCCCGTGTGGGAGCGGCTCGGCGAGCTCACGATGCCCGCGACGGTCCTCGCCGGCGAGCGGGACGCCCGCTACGTCGAGACGGGCCGGCGTCTCGCCGGTGAGCTGCCCGACGCGCGCCTCGTCGTCGTCGCCGGTGCGGGGCACGGGCTCCTGCGCGAGGCGCCCCATGCCGTCGCCGAGGCCGTGTGGGGCTGACGACGCGGGCTCACGGGAGCTCGACGCCGAGGCCGGGCCCCGGAGGCACGCGGATCTCGCCGTCATGCGGGACCAGGGTCGCGGGCACCTCGAGATCGAGAGCGGCCAGCGTCGCGAGCCCGCAGGGCGTGGTCACCCGCAGCGCGGCGGCGGCGTGGACGGCGGCGGCGATGCCGAGAGGGCCGTCGAAGGTCGAGGCCACGTAGGGATCGCCCCCCGCCGCCCGGACGAGGGCGGCCTGGACGAGGAGCGCCGAGATCCCCCCGCATCGCGAGACCTTGAGGCACACGGCGTCGGCGGCGCCCGCGCCGACGGCTCCGATCTCGTCGGCCGTCTCGTCCATCGCGATGCGGGTCGTGACGCGCTCCCGGACCGACCGCAGGGCGGCGACTCCGTGGACCGGCTCCTCGACGAGCTCGAGCCCGACGGAGTGCAGCCGCTCGATCGCCACGACCGCGCCCTCGGCGTCCCAGGCCCCGTTCGCGTCGAGCCGGATCGCCATCTCCGCGCCGACCGCCTCCCGGACCGCACGCACACGCGCCGCATCGGAGTCGAGCCCCGTTCCCACCTTCACCTTCACGCACGAGAACCCCTCCTCGGCGGCGCGCCGGGCCAGGCGGCCCGCGACCTCCGGGGTCTCCGCGCCGATCGTCGCGTTCACCGGCACGGCGCCGGCGGGCGCGTCCGTGAGCATCTCGGCGACCGGCACGCCTGCGCGTCGTCCGGCGCGGTCCCACAGCGCGAGGTCGATCGCCGCGAGCGCCTGGGGGAGGTCGGCCACGGCCCGGCACTCCTCGAGGACGACGGTGCCGGGCGCGTCGTCCTCGAGCCCGTCGAGGACCTCCGCGTACGCGTGGAGGGCGGCGGAGACCGCCCGCGCGGGGACGCCGTCGTAGGGCTCGAGCGGCGCCGACTCCCCGGCGCCGGTGACGCCGTCGGTCCCGGTGATCGTCACGACGAACAGCGGACGCTCACGCAGCGTGCCCCACGCGGTCACGACGGGCGCGCGCAGCGGGACCTTGAGGCTCTCGACGGTGATGTCCACGGGACGCCGAACCTAACCGAGAGGGCCGACCGGCACCCGATCTCGCGGGTCGATCTTCCGGAGCGTCAGCTGGCGAGGACGCCTGCGGAGAGCAGGACGCAGAAGACGAGCTGGACGGCCCCGGTCTGCGCGAGGGCCGCGTTCAGCGTCGGGCCGTCGGTGTGCGAGCGGACGGTGCCGACGAGTCGCGCCGCGAGCGGGAGCGCGAGGAGCACGAGGAGCAGCGGCGCGCCGAGCGACCCGCCGATCCACGGGACGAGGGCGGCCGGGAACGCGAGGAAGACCATCGCGGCGTAGAGGTCGCGGGTGCGGTCGCGCCCGAGGCGCACGGCGAGCGTCCGCTTGCCGACACGGCGGTCCGTGTCGATGTCGCGGACGTTGTTGACGACCATGATGGCGCTCGCGAGCAGCCCCACCGGGACCGCGAGTGCGAACGCCTCCCACGGCCACGACTCGCTCTGCGCGAACGTCGAGCCGGCGACCGCGACGACGCCGAAGAAGAGGAAGACGAAGAGCTCGCCGAGGCCTTCGTAGCCGTACGGGCGCGGGCCGCCGGTGTAGAGGATCCCCGCGAGGATGGACACGAGCCCCACGACGAGGAGCTCCCAGCCGGCGACGGCGACGAGGTAGGCGCCGACGAGCACCGCCGCGCCGAACGTCGCGTAGGTCGCGACGAGGACCTGCCGCGGCGGGACGAGTCCGCCGGCGGTGACCCGGACGGGCCCGAGGCGGTCGTCGGTGTCCGCTCCGCGACGGGCGTCGGAGTAGTCGTTGGAGAGGTTCGTCCCGACCTGGATGAGGATCGCGCCGAGGAGCGCCGCGATGAACGGGCCGACGCGCAGGTCCTCGGACTTCTCGACGGCGAGCGCGGTCCCGACGAGCACCGGCGCGACCGCGGCGGGCAGCGTCCGCACGCGCGCGGCCATCAGCCAGATGCGCACCAGCCCCATGACGGCGTCCTACGGGCGCTTCGGGAAGCGGCCGAAGTCCGGGCGGCGCTTCTCCTTGTAGGCGTCGCGGCCCTCCTGCGCCTCGTCCGACGCGTAGAAGAGGAGGTTGGCGTCGTGCGCGAGCTGCTGGATCCCCGAGAGCCCGTCCTCGTCGGCGTTGAAGCTCGCCTTGAGGAGCCGCAGCGCGAACGGCGACAGCGCGAGCATCTCCTTGCACCACTGCACGGTCTCCTCCTCGAGGCGCTCGAGCGGCACGACCGTGTTGACGAGCCCCATCTCGACCGCCTCCTGCGCCGTGTACTGCCGGCAGAGGAACCAGATCTCCTTCGCCTTCTTCGGCCCCACGAGGCGCGAGAGGACCGACGCGCCGAAGCCGCCGTCGAACGAGCCGACCTTGGGACCGGTCTGACCGAAGCGGGCGTTGTCGGCCGCGATCGAGAGGTCGCAGCAGAGGTGCAGGACGTGCCCGCCGCCGATCGCGTAGCCGGCGATCATCGCGACGACCGGCTTCGGCAGCCGGCGCATCTGGATGTGCAGGTCGGTGACGTGGAAGCGCCCGACGCGGTTCTGGCTCGACGGGTCGGTGAGGTATCCGGAGTCGCCGCGGACGTTCTGGTCGCCGCCCGAGCAGAAGGCGTGCGGGCCCTCTCCGGTGAGCACGATGACGCCGACCGAGGTGTCCTCGCGCGCGCGCTCGAGGGCGTCGGAGATCTCGATGATCGTCTGCGGCCGGAAGGCGTTGCGGACCTCGGGCCTGTCGATCGTGATCTTCGCGATCCCCGGGACGGGGTCGCTCGAGAGCTCGTAGCGGATGTCCTCGTAGTCGGCGGCGCTGCTCCAGGTCACGGACATGGGCGGGCAGGCTATCTGCCCGACGGCGCGGACCTCCGCCCGCCTCTCGCGCGTAGTCTGGCCGCCATGCGGACCGCTTGCTGGGTCGCGCGGGCGGCGAGGGCGAGGCCCGATGTGCCCGCCCTCGACGGCATCACCTACGCCGAGCTCGACGCGCGCGCGGACGCGGGCGCGGCGGCGCTCGCGCGGCGCGGCGTGCGGCCCGGGGACCGGGTCGGGATCGTCCTCGCGCCCGGGGAGGACTTCGCCGCCGCCTTCTGGTCGACGCTGCGGGCGGGGGCGACGGCCGTGCCGGTGTCGCCGCGTCTCGCGGAGCTGGAGATCGCCCACCAGACCGCGACCTGCGCGCTCGTCGTGGACGAGCCGCTCCCGGTGGAGGGGTCGGCGGCCGGGTCGTCGGAGCGGGACCTCGCGGAGGTCGCGGTCCTCCTGCACACCTCGGGGACGACCAGCGCGCCGAAGCCCGTCGAGCTCACCTTCGGGAACCTCCTGTGGGCGGCGATCGGCAGCGCCGCGGCGATCGGGCACCCGCACGACGAGCGATGGCTCTCGGCGCTCCCGCTCAACCACGTCGGCGGGCTGTCGATCCTCACGCGCTCGGCGATCGCCGGCACGACCGCCGAGGTCCACCCGTCGTTCGACGCCGAGCGGGTCGCCGCGCGACTCATGGCGCATGACGGCGCGACGGTCATCAGCGTCGTCGCGACGACGCTCGCCCGCCTCCTCGACGCCGGGCTGCGTCATCCGCCGCGGCTGCGCTGCGCGCTCGCGGGCGGCGGACCCGTGGCGCCGGTGCTCCTCGAGCGCGCGGCGGAGGCCGGGGTCCCGGTCGCCCAGACCTACGGGCTGAGCGAGGCGAGCGCGATGGTCACCTGCCAGCGCCCCGGCGACCCGGCCGGCGACGCGGGGCCGCCGCTCTTCTGCACGCGCGTGCGCATCGCCGGCGACGGCGAGATCGTCGTGGCGGGGCCGACGGTCTCGCCGGGAGCGACGGATCCCGACGGCGTCCTGCGCACGGGCGACCTCGGTCGCCTCGACGCGGAGGGCCGGCTCACGGTCACGGGCCGCAAGGCCGACACGATCGTGAGCGGGGGCGAGAACGTCGCGCCCGCGGAGGTCGAGGCGGTCCTCGAACGGCACCCCGACGTCCTCGAGGCCGCCGTCCTCGGCCGCCCCGACCCGGAGTGGGGCGAGGCGGTCGTCGCGATCGTCGTCCCGCGTGCGGGGGGGACGCCGCCGGCGCCCGACGTGCTCCGCGAGCACTGCGCCGGGGCGCTCGCGCGGTTCAAGGTCCCCAAGCGCGTCGAGCTCCGCGCGGAGCCGCTGCCCCGCACGCCGTCGGGCAAGCTCCTGCGCCGCGAGCTCTGAGCGGCGATCCCCGCCCGCCACCCGTGCGGGCATTGGGGGTACGCGCTCAACACGCGGCGACGGGGGGTACGAAATCAACGCGCGTTCGATTGACCCCCTATATGGGGGCGAATTCAACGCGCGTTCGATTCGCCCCCGTCCCCGCGTCCCCGCCCCCCGCCCGCCGCGTCCCCGGCTCGAGGACAGCACCCGGCGAGCGGGCTCGACCGCCACCGCGGACGGTGCCTGTACCCTCGGGCCTCGTGCCGATTCCTCCCGAGCAGGCCGAGACCTTCCGCGCCGAGAGTCGCGAGCGCTGGGAGAACGCGGCGCCCGGATGGGCCGCGGCCCGCGAGGCGTTCCAGCGCGACGCCGCGCCGGTCTCCCACCGGATGATCGACGCGATCGCGCCCCAGCCGGGCCACGTCGTCCTCGAGCTCGCCGCCGGTCCGGGCGACACGGGCTTCCTCGCCGCGGAGCTCATCCATCCGGGCGGGCTCCTCATCTGCACCGACACGGCCGAGGCGATGGTCGACGTCGCGCGCGCCCGCGCGCGGGAGCTCGGCATCGAGAACGTCGAGTTCGTGCCGATGGACGCCGAGTGGATCGACCGCCCGGCGGCCTCGACCGACGCGATCCTGTGCCGGTGGGGCCTCATGCTCCTCGCCGATCCCGAGGCGGCGCTGCGCGAGGGCCGCCGGGTGCTGAGGCCCGGTGGGCGATTCGCCGCGGCGACGTGGGCGGACGCGGAGGCGAACCCGTGGTCCATGGGCAGGCTCCTCGTGCGGCTGGGTGCGGTCGAGGAGGCGCCGCCCGGCGCCCCCGGTCCGTTCGCGCTCCCCGACCCGGGCGAGCTCCGCGAGCTGTTCCTCGACGCCGGCTTCGACGACGTCGAGGTCGAGCCGGTCGACTTCGCGTTCACCGCGCCGTCGGCCGAGGTGTGGTGGGAGCAGCAGCTCCACTGCTCGCCGACCCTGCGCTCGACGACCGCGGACCTGACGCCGGCCGAGCACTACCGCCTCCGCGACGCGGTCGACGCCGAGCTGGCGACCTACGCGGACGCCTCGGGCGCGCTGCGCATCCCGGCGCGCGCCCTCGTCGCGAGCGGCACCGCCTGACGTGGCGCCGCGCCGGGGCCGCCGCGCGCGCTGGGACGACGCCGTCGTCCACCGCGTCCATCCGCGGTCCTTCCAGGCCTCCGAGGTGCACGGGGCGGGCGTCCTCGCGGGGCTCGCCTCGCGCCTCGACCACGTGGCGTCGCTCGGCGCGGACGCGATCTGGCTCTCGCCCGTCTCCGCCTCGCCGATGGCCGACGTCGCCGATCACGCCGGGGTCGACCACCGCTTCGGGACGCTCCACGACGTCGACGCGCTCGTCGAGGCAGCGCACGCCCGGGGCATCGACCTCATCCGTCTGCGCCGCGAGCCGGGCGCCGGCATCGACTCCTCGATCCCCACCCCGAGATCCTCGCCTCCACGCCCGGAGACGGCCACGTCGTCGCGTTCGACCTCGGCACGCGGGCGCGGCCGGCGCCCGCGTCGCGAGGTGCTCTGCGCGACCCGCGCCGGCCTCGAGGCCGACGGCGGGCGGCCGCCTCTGCCGGCGCCGGGGGACGGCGCCGTCCTCGCGCGCGCCTGACCCGCCGAGCGACAGCGCCGGGCGGGCAGTCCCGATGGCCGCTCGACGGCTACCCTCCCGGCCCATGTACTACGACGACGACGCAGACCTCGGCCTCCTCGACGGCAAGACCGTCGCGATCATCGGCTTCGGGTCGCAGGGGCACGCCCACTCGCAGAACCTCAAGGACTCGGGCGTCGACGTCGTCGTCGGGCTGCGCGAGGGCTCCTCGAGCGTGCAGAAGGCGAAGGACGCGGGCCTCGAGGTCCTCCCGATCGCCGACGCCGCGTCGCGCGGCGACGTCGTGATGATGCTCGTCCCGGACGAGCTGCACCGCCAGGTCTGGGAGTCCGAGGTCCGCGACGGCATCAGCGAGGGCAAGCTCCTCCTCTTCGGCCACGGCTTCAGCGTCCTCTACGGCGAGATCGAGCCGCCCGCGGGCGTCGACGTCGCGCTCGCCGCCCCGAAGGGCCCGGGCCACCTCGTCCGCCGCCAGTACCTCGAGGGCTCGGGCGTCCCCGGCCTCATCGCGATCCACCAGGACGCGACCGGCAAGGCGAAGGAGCTCACCCTCGCCTACGCGAAGGGCATCGGCTGCACGCGCGGGGGCGTCTTCGAGACGACCTTCAAGGACGAGACCGAGACGGACCTCTTCGGTGAGCAGGCCGTCCTCTGCGGCGGGGCGAGCGAGCTCGTGCAGGCCGGCTTCGAGACCCTCGTCGACGCGGGGTACCCGCCGGAGATGGCGTACTTCGAGTGCCTCCACGAGCTGAAGCTCATCGTCGACCTCATGTACGAGAAGGGCCTCGCCGGGATGCGGTACTCGATCTCGAACACGGCCGAGTACGGCGACTACACGCGCGGCAAGCGCGTCATCACCGACGAGACGCGCGCCGAGATGAAGCGCATCCTCGGCGAGATCCAGTCGGGCGAGTTCGCCCGCGAGTGGATCGCCGAGAACCGCGCCGG